>JAGAAU010000248.1 GCA_017615135.1 Bacteroidales bacterium
ATCCCGTCAATTTCCAGCATCAGGCGCCTGAGCGCCGCATCTCCTTCCCTGCGGACACTGTCCAGTATAGCCTCAACCCGGGGGCGGATTCCTTCATAATCCACACCCTGACGGCAGATCAGCCCGTTCCAGGAAGACCTGGGAGGATTCACTATGATTTTCATAGGATAATCTTGTCCACGTCCATCACCAGAATCCCTTCAGCGCCTATTGCCTTGAGCTGCCGCACTTTGGTCCACAGGTCCGCGGCATCTATCACAGAGTGCAGGGAACACCAGTCGCTGGAGGCCAGGGGCATCACAGTCGGACTCCTCATGGCCGGAAGTATGCGAATTGCTTCTTCCAGAGAGGCCTTGGGCAGGTTCATCAGAAGGTATTTCTTTCCGCGGCTGACGGTTTCAGACTCAATGCGGAAGAGCAGGTCGTCAATGATTTCGCGCTCCTCGCCGTTCAGGTCTTTTCTGGCTATCAGGACCGCCTCGGACTCGAACACGGTTTCAACTTCCACCAGACCGTTGGCGACAAGGGTGCTGCCGGAAGACACTATATCGAAGATGGCGTCTGCTATCCCCACTGCGGGTGCAATTTCCACGGAGCCGGTAATGACCTCGATTTTCGCATCTATATCCTTATTTTTCAGATACTTGCCGAGGATATTGGGATAGGAGGTGGCAATGCTGCGACCGTTGAACCAGGAAGGTCCGTCGTATGCTTCGCCTTTGGGGATTGCCAGACTCAGCCGGCAGCCTCCGAAGCCCAGCCTGCAGAGAATGTCTACATCTGCTCCCCGCTCCTCTACTTCGTTAAGTCCCACTATTCCGAGAGTGGCGGTACCTCCGGATACCACCTGGGGTATATCGTCGTCCCTGAGGTACAGGGCCTCGATCGGGAAAGTCTGCGACCGGGACAGCAGCTTGCGCTTGGGTGCGTCCACTTCTATGCCTATGCTCTGAAGCAGGGACAGGCTTTCTTCATTGAGCCGTCCCTTGGACTGTATTGCGATTCTTATCATTTTTCCAGATGTTTACGGACCTTGTTGTAGAGATTGTCCAGTTCTTTCCGATAACGGGATTCGGGGTATTCCCCGACAAAATTCAGATAATCGTCGCTGAACACAAGGAAACGCTCCTTCTGCTTGGATGAAACGGACATGGCCGCGAACTTATAAGACGACATGGCGGTATAATAGAGCACGTCTTCACGGTAACGGTTTTCCGAATCGTCCTTAAGCACGTTGCGCAGCGCCACACGGGCGGCCTTATAGTCCTCCATCTTGTAATACAGCTTGGCGTTCTCATACGCCTTGCGGTCCAGACGGTCTTCAAGGTCTTCTATCATCCGTTTCACAGCGTCTGTGTGCACGGATCCGTAATAATTTGTAAGATATTCGTTAAGTGCCGTAAGTGCCTTATAGGTAGGCGTCTGGTCCAGTTCGTAACGCAGGGTGGACATGTACAGGCAGTTCACCCGCAGATACTCCGCCTGCTGGGAAAAGGAACTGGACGGGAAATTCTGAAGGAACTTCTCGAAATTGGTCTCCGCTGTATAGTAATCTTTAGCGCGGTAATTGCTGAGCCCCCAGTAGAACTGGACGGTATCGTCCCTTTCAGTGCCTCCGGTAAGGAGGGCCAGGGATTCGAAAAGCTTGGCCGCCTTGGGGTATTTACCGGCGTTGAAGTATTCGAAGGCTGCGTCGTATTTGGTATCGGCATCGCCGTTGTCCAGAAGTTCATCGAACTGGGTCTTGCAGGAAAATGGAACCGCAAGCACCGCCAGCATTATGAATATTATCTTTAATTTGCTCATTTCACGCCTTTTAAGAATTTTTCCGCATCCAGGGCGGCACGGCAACCGGAAGCCGCAGCATTCACCGCCTGTCTGTAAGTAGGATCCTGCACGTCTCCGGCGGCAAACACTCCCTCCACATTAGTTGCGGAGGAAGGGGCTTTGGTGACAATGTATCCGTTCTCATCGGTATCGATCCAGGGAGCGAACAGTTCAGACTGGGGATGATGTCCGATTGCCAGGAAAAAACCGTCTACTGCAATGTCGAACACTGCTCCGTCGCTGCGGACAAGACGCACCCCGGTAACTCCGGAATCGTCGCCCAGCACTTCGCGGGTATTGCAGTTCCACAGCACTTCTATATTGGGAGTGTTCAGCACCCTCTCCTGCATGGCGACGGACGCGCGGAGAACATCCCTGCGCACTATCATATAAACCTTGCGGCAGAGCTGGGACAGATAGGTTGCTTCCTCGCAGGCAGTGTCTCCCCCGCCCACTACGGCCACATCCTTCTTACGGTAGAAGAAACCGTCGCAGGTGGCGCAGGCAGAAACTCCCATACCGCGGAATTTCTGCTCCGAGGGAAGTCCGAGATATTTGGCGGTTGCACCGGTGGCGATGATCAGGGAATCCGCTTCAATGACGTTTCCGTCTTCCAGCGTGAGCCTGAACGGCCTGGAAGAGAGGTCTGCGGCCACTACAGTGCCGGTACGGATATCGGCTCCCAAGTTCTGCGCCTGGGTTCTCATGCCAGTCATCAGGGTATTGGCGTCCACCCCCTCCGGGAAACCCGGAAAATTCTCGACAACCGTGGTTGTAGTGAGCTGGCCGCCGGGCTCCATCCCCTCATACAGTACCGGAGCCAGGGCTGCACGCGCAGCATAGATGGCCGCAGTATAACCTGCAGGGCCCCCGCCGACAATGAGACATTTAATCCTCTCCATAATGCATAGAACTACTGTTACAATTTGCAAATATACAAAAATTGAGCAATCTTTGCCTTCTGCAATTTTTGTTCCTGCCATGCCGAGAAGAGCGAAGAAAATCCCGGACTCCGAGCAGTTCCGTAAAATACTGAAAGACAAGGGTATAAAGGTTACTCCGCAAAGGGTTGCCGTACACGAAGCCATGCTTGCGCTGGGCCACGCGGGAGCAGATGAGGTGCTGGACTACATACAGGACCGTCTGGGCGAGGTGTGCATCTCCCAGGCTTCGGTTTACAACGTGCTTTCCAAGATGGCGGATCTGGGCATATACAACCGCGTCTGCAGCAGCGACAACAAGCTGTTCTTCGATGTAAATACCGGCAGGCACGTCCATCTGTTCGACACCCGTAACGGGGAATTCAAAGACATAGCCGACGACGGGCTCTGCGCCCTGGTGGAGAATTACCTGAAAGGCAAGTCGTTCAGGGGTTACAAGCTGGACCGTTACGAAGTACAGCTCATCTGCCATCCCTCCAGAAAAAGGAAAAAACAGGCATGAATCCGTACTTCAAGTTCATTTTCAGCCGCAAACAGTTCCCGGAATGGGGAATCACCGCGCTTGCCGTCCTGATAGGATGCACGGTTACTGCGATTTTCCGTCCCTGGCCCTCTACAATGACCGATTCTTTCGGATACGTGCTGGCCGCCATCGAGAACCGTTTCCTGGTGTTCCGCCCCTTCGGATATTCAGCCTTTCTGCGCTTCCTGCACCTCATCAGCAGCAATATCCACGCGATATTCATCTCCCAGGCGCTCCTGTACTGGCTGTCACTGACGCTCCTGCTGCTGGCGGTGAAGAAATACTGGCCCCCGAAGGGCAGGCCTGGCCTCTTCCTGCTGCTGGAATTCACGGCCGCCTTCAGCCCCGCCGCGATTCTGATGCTTAACGCGCTCATGGCAGACGCACTGCTTTGCTGCCTGGTCTTCATTATGCTGGCGATGATGCTGGTAATGATGCAGGAAAGGTCTTTTATTGCGCTGCTTCTGTATGGCGCCGCATTCTTTGCCGCCCTGCACACCAGATACTCCGCGATGTTTTTCCCGCTCGCCTTCGTACCCATCCTGTTTTTCCACGAGAAGCGCTGGTTCGGGCTCACTGCCGTAGCGCTGACCGCGGTGCTGTTCGGGGTTTTCCACTCCCAGATTTGCGCAGACATGAAGAAAGAAGCCGGTGTGCGGCAGTTCTCTACCGGATTCGACGGCTGGCAGCTGGCAAATAACGGCATGCACGTAATCCCCTGGCTCGATGCGGCTGAAAGGCAGGAGCTCCCAAAAGACGGAAGGCTGCGCGACCTGCACCGGCTGGCCACAAGTGGCAAATACGATAAACGCATCAGGGAACTCACTGCAGACGGCACCAGACCTGTTTCTTCCTTCCTCTGGTATAACGACCTGCCCTTGAAAGAGTACTTGTACCTGAATATGCAGCAAAAAGGCGGGACTTACCTTACCAATTGGGTTAAACTTGGGAGCGGGCCCTATTCAGACTATGGCAAATGGCTTATCCTGCACTATCCCGGCAAATACATGAGCCACTATTTTCTGCCCAATCTGAAGAATGTGTTCATTCCGGAAGACACTGAGATACTCTCGCGGCCGGGCGAGGTGGAAGCCGGACAGAAGGAACTGTGCAACTGGTTCAAACTCGATAAAAACGTGACGCTTAAGGAGAGGACTCCTTTCCTCGGCAAGAAGGTCGTTCCCCTGCTTCCCTGGGTGGAACTCGCCGGCTGGATTCTGATGCTGGGAGCGGCGCTCTTCATGCTGATTGGCAGGAAGAAGCTCTCCAAACATACCCGCATAGCCCTCTGGATGCTGTTCCTCTTCGGGTTCGTTTACTTCGGCACCACAATGTTCGCCAGCCCCGTAGTGCTACGTTACTGGATGCCGATGCATGCAGTAAAACTGATATTCGCATGGATATGCGTGCATCGCTGAAAACACTTCTGGTCCAGTTCTTCCGCTACGGCATTGTGGGCGGCATTGCCTTCGTTGCAGATTACGGCAGCCTGTATCTACTGACCGAATTTTTCCATCTTCATCATCTCATATCGGCGGCCATTGCATTCTGCATCGGACTTGCAGTCAATTATGCATTCAGCACTAAATGGGTATTCGGAGAGTCCAGGTTCAGAGGGAAATGGGCGGAATTCACGGTCTTCGCCCTGATAGGAGTGGCCGGACTGGGGCTGAACGAACTCATCATCTGGTTCTTCAGCGACATTTTGCCCCTGCATTACATGGCCAGCAAACTGATTTCTACAGCTGTGGTATTTTTGTGGAATTTTTTGGCACGAAAGTTTATCATCTTCCCGGATAAATGACTACCTTTGCTACCCCAAAATTAATACACTATACTTTTTTTCTTAAAAATGACTGATTTATTTGATTTGAGCGGCAGGGTTGCGGTAGTTACCGGAGCCTCTACCGGACTCGGAGTGCAGATGGCCAAAGCCTTCGCAAACAAAGGTGCCAATCTTGTACTTCTTGCACGCAGGATGAACCTGCTTGAGGAAAATGCAAAGGCCATAGAGGCCGAGTTTGGAGTAAAAGTCCTTCCTTTTGCCTGTGACATCACGGATACAGAGAAAGTCAAGGCTGCAGTAGCCGCCACAATGGAGCGTTTCGGACGCGTGGATATACTTGTCAACAATGCCGGCACCGGCGCTGTAGCCAATGCAGAAGACATCACCGACGAGCAGTTCAAGCACGAGATGGACATAGACCTCTTCGGGACCTTCATATGCGCCAGGGAATTCGGCAAAGAGATGATCAGGGCCGGATTCGGACGCATTATCAACATTGCATCCATGTATGGTCTGGTAGGCAATATGATAGTCGGCAGTTCACCCTATCATGCAGCCAAGGGCGGAGTGGTGAACCTCACCAGGGCCCTCGCAGCCGAATGGGGCAAACACGGAATTACCGTGAACAGCATCTGCCCGGGTTATTTCTATACAGACCTTACCACTGCAACCCTGGATTCTGACTATTTCCAGGCCATTGCCAAACGCAGCATTCCTATGGAGCGCTATGGCAAGGAAGGCGAATTGGACACCTGCGCCCTTTTCCTCGCTTCCCCCGCCAGCACATACGTCAACGGCCAGAACATCGCCGTAGACGGCGGCTACACCTGCGTATAGTCTAGTCTTCCCCGCCAGCAAGCGGACACCTGTATCCTGAAACCGTCGCTTTGCGACCCCTCCCTAAGGGCCCCATCCCTCTTACATTGCCGAGGGTGGCATGGGTTTCAGGACGCTGGTGCCCGCTTGCTGGCAACACATATATTCGTAACGAGGACCCGACAGGCAGAGTGTGTGCCGTCAGGAACCCATGGTCGCCCGTGACCATGTGAACGGGAGGGGCCCAAGCTAAGCTTGGGAGGGATGAACGTAGTGAAGGTTCCTGCGCGGCACATACTCTGCCGGAGGAACATCCCCTTCCTTACGGCTATTTTTCTTCAGCTATAGCCTTGTTGTAGCACTCGCGGCAGAGAGGCTCGTAGATGTCCTTTTCGCCGAGAACCACCAGATCGCTGCTCTTGGAGAGACGGTGCGAATGATTGGCCAGATTACCGCACTTGACGCAGATTGCGTGAACCTTCTGAACGTCTTCAGCAATTGCCATAAGCAGAGGCATGGGGCCAAAGGGCTTGCCGAGGAAATCGGTATCCAGACCGGCGATTATTACCCGTACTCCGCGGTTTGCAAGCTGCTGGCAAACATCTACCAGGGACTCGTCGAAGAACTGGGCCTCATCTATGCCCACCACCTCGATTTCGGCAGGGATTTCCAGCATCTGCGCAGGATCCGACACTGGTGTGGACTTAATGCTGTGGAGGTCGTGCGAGACTACCTCCACCTCGGAATAGCGCACGTCTATCACCGGCTTGAAGATAGCAATCTTCTGGTTTGCAAACTGCGCCCTTTTGAGGCGGCGGATAAGTTCTTCCGTCTTTCCGGAAAACATTGAGCCGCAGATGACTTCCACGCAGCCCGACTTTCGGTAATTTTCAGAAAACATTTTGTCTGGTATAGGATAAAAATTCGTTTCTGGACTGTTCGTTGCTCTTGAATATGCCGGTAAGGCAGGTAGAGACCATGCAGCCTGGTTTATGCACACCGCGGCTCTCCTTGCACATGTGGCGGCCGCGCATCATAAGGGCCATGCCGAGCGGTGGGTATTCATCGTCCAGGGCCTCTG
>JAGAAU010000249.1 GCA_017615135.1 Bacteroidales bacterium
CTCGCTCCACCTTTCCGCCGGCACCGGCTTTTCAGGCACAGCCACTTTCTTTTTAGCCTCAACATTAACTGCGCCGAACCCCAGCGCCAGAATCATAATAATTGTAATAATTCTATTCATATTGCTATTAATTTCATCCAATTATCGGTATTATAGACGGACAGGGAACGGATGGCCTGGAGGCCGTCTGTGGAATCGTTTACGGAAAAGTTAACCCGCAGTTCACCGTTGCGCACCGGAAGGGCGGCAAGGGGAATCGAGCACTCTGCCAGCCAGCAGTTACTGCCAGATGCAGCAACGGCCTCAGCCGCGATATCTGCAACGTACCAGCCGGGAGAGTAACGGCAGCAGCGAAGCTCGCCATTCCCGGAAACCCGCAGGTAAACGTCGCCTTCAGAGAGTTCCTCTGCTGAAGGGTCTGCAAAATAGACGCAGGCATAATCGGCAGGGAGGCCCTGAGAGGCATCCATCTCAGCAAGGAAATACAACCTGTCGCCATTTATGCTGCAGCGGAGGGTTGCGTGCATATTCCCTGCAGAACCAACGAAGAGCGCATGGTCGGATTCTTCCCACTCGGAATTATTGCCGTCTACTTTCACGTTGCGTTTAACCGCCCGGATATCATGATTAAGGTAGAAACGGCCAAGCTGGAGATAATAACCCAGTCCGTTCTTGCCGCCGGAACCGCCCATGCCCGCTACCAGCATATGACCGTCCGGCAGGCACGAACTCCAGAATCCGCGGCCGGTAGGGCTCTCTCCCTCGAACAGTCTGGTCTCCGGGCCGAAAGAGGCGCCGTTTTCATCGCCCAGACGGAAATAAATGTAATTGTTGTTATTGTAGGTAAGGACGGTTTCTCCGGAACGGAACTGTTCTATCTGCGGGCCGGCCCCTTTGGTGAACTTTTTCTCCCAATCCTGCCGCCCGGCCGGAAGTTCTCCGGAAGGATGCGGGGAAGCCTGCCCCCAGTCTCCGTTTTCATCGCTCCGGGCAAGACTCACCCAATAATCGGTAGAGTTCGCATTACCAAGGGCCATATTGGATTCTCCGGTGCCCACGAGCTGCTTTTTGCCCAGAAGTTCGATGACTCCGGGCATCTGGTCTGTATAGAGGGAGACTCCGTCTTTCTCGTCGCGTTTCTGGCGGAATGCCGGCAGATGTTCGTCATGCGCATTTTCCGGCTTCCAGCTCTGGCCATTGTCGTCGGAGTAGATGTAGGAGACTCCGCTGCTCACGAGTTTATCGTCCCAGACACCCTCTACGAAAGGGCGGGAATCTGTATAGTAGATAACTATACGGCCGGAAGACAGCACGAGCGGACGGGGTTCCCAGTTGGTGCCTACGCAGATGCGCATTTCCTGAGTCCAGTTACGGCCTTCGTCGGAACTGAACCGCACGGCTAGCCCGTTGTCTTTCGTGCGGTGCCTCATGTCGATGGAACCGCGGTAAGAAGCCACTACCATCAGAGTGCCGTCGGACAGCCGCACAGGGTGGGCGCCTGCATAATAACGGTTGATAACGTCGCCGTAGGCTATGCTCTGCACATTCCTCTGAATGGGGAAAATCTGCTTCACATAGCTCCAGTTCACCAGATCCGGACTTTCCGCATAGGCGCAGTAGGAGCCGGCCCAACTCATGGACTGGGACGTGGTGTTATAGCTTCCGTTATGGAAAAACATCAGCCAGCGCCCGTCTGTAGTTTTGATGAAACGGGGATATACCGGAGCTTCCATATCGGTGGCCTCCCTGACGGTGCGGATATATGAGCCGCCGATGAGTGTAAGGGCCGAGCCGCCCGTGCGTCCGGCATGCGACGCCGCCCCCTCGTCGGAGGCATTCAAACGGTTCCAGGGGGTAATGACAGCCTCCGGAGGGGTTTGGGGTTCCTCCTTGCCGCCGTTGCAGGCTGCAAGCGCAAACAGAGCGAGCGTTATCCTTCTAAGTTTCATTATTGGACTATGGAGAATGACAGTGACGGATTGGCAGAAGTCCTGCTGAAATATACCCAGGCGGAGAAAGCTCCGTCAACCATATTCGGAGTATCTCTCTGCACGGTAGCTCCGTTGGCAGCCTGCAGGCTTCCGTCTACGCAGCGCAGACGGAAACGAAGGTAACCCTTCGGCACAGCATTTTCGAAGGGACAGTCTATGCTGACATCCTCTACGACATTATACTTGAGCGCAAAACTGGCTGTGCGGGTAAAGGTTTCGTCCCAGCTCTGCATCTCCGTAGCGGTACTCTTCCAGGTATCGCCGTCCAGATAATCCAAAGCCCAGAAACAAGGTCCCTGACGGGTATATACAGGTGCGCTGAAACGAACGGTGGTTCCGGCCTGGAAATTCTTGACCGGAAGCACGAACTCGAAATAGTCCCCGGTCCATGCCGCATCTACAGCTACTGAAGCCTTGTTGTTGGCCTCCGAGCTGAAGAAGGTGCGTTTGCAATATACGCCGTCTACGGGAGATGACACCATCACCCATTTGGCATATGCCTGCTGCTGGGTAGCCATCCACACTCCGAGGGGAGCCCATTGGAACTGGGCATTGTTGCCGCCCCAATAGGAAAGCTGGAATTCCACGGGGAAGGTCACAGGCGGCTCATCTACGCCGGTATCGTCAAGAGCTACGCTGCCTGGATTGTCTACATGGGACGGAGTAGCGGTATAAGCGCTGAGGTCGGTTATCTCGAACGGATGCTCATATGCCGCATTAACTGCAGCCAGAATTGTGGGCATAACATCCTCGGTAACAGGAGTCGTGTACATCGTAGGATATTGGTAACTCTCGGTAAACCTATAAGTTACATCCTCCGGCTGTATACCGGTAAGAGGGGTGATAAAGGTCTTCCACATGAGCAGGGAAGCTGCGAATCGGGAAAGGCCATAGTCCAGATGGACATAGTCTCCGCGCATCATGTCGCGGCCGTTCCCGACCTCTTCGTTCAGTCCTGTAGTGCGAAGGCTCTGCATCAGAGCTCCGGTAGAGATGATGCGCTTGAACGGGTAGCCCTCCGCCGGATCCATCACATGGGAGGAATTCTCGTCTACGCAGGTCTGAAACATCTCTACGTTGTTTGCAAAATACTTCAGAAGCGTCTCGTAGCCGTTGGCCCAGCAATGGGACTGGAAATAGACAAACTCGGCATTGGGGCTGGTCTGACGTATCTTTGCTATGAGGGAATGTATGGCATTCCTTTCGGCATCGTCCCAGGTCCAGCAGTGCACGTTGCCGGAGTATTCCTGCAGCACCACTATATCGAAGGTATCTGATGTAACGATATCTTCCAGGGAGCTTGTATAGAGCGCCGTACCATGCCAGAACCTCTGCCCGGGTACCCAGGTGCCCATTCCGGCATTATTGGCGGTGGAGAAATATGTATCATATCCAACAAGATAATACCCGCCGTGGAAGGAACGGGTAAGCTCCACATTGCGCACTCCTTCGTGGTTCAGCATCAGAGGCAACTGGTCTGTGGCATCCAGGTTATGGGAGTTGCCGATGAAGAGAATCTTCTTCACGCCATGGTCTTCAGCACCGCCCACATCTACACCGACCAGGGTTCCGGTAGGATGGAAGGTTACGGAAGTCTTGTACACCCTTCCAGCCTCGGCATTGAAGGCCTTGGCGGAGGTGATATCCTGATAATGACCCTTTATATCCACCACCCGGATTTTTATTCCGGAAGGATAGTTACGCGCGGCGATGCTCAGATATACCGCACTCCCCTGCTGAATTCCGTTTGCAGCGGAAAGCACTACCTTTTTGCCCGAACCTCCGGAAGCCACCAGGGCGCCTGCAGCAGGATTGTATTCCAACACTCCGCTCATATCTTCACCGCCATTGGCAGACACCTCAACCTTCCTGATGTCGTGGGGATCGTCCCCAGCCTCGATGGCAAGACGGATGAAAGCCACTCCAAGGGAGAAATTGAC
Source organism: Bacteroidales bacterium (assembly GCA_017615135.1). GTDB lineage: Bacteria > Bacteroidota > Bacteroidia > Bacteroidales > UBA932 > Cryptobacteroides. The sequence goes on from JAGAAU010000249.1 coordinate 3,932, forward strand.
GTCGGCAGACACATCTGTATTTCCGCACATAAGCGCAGTTGCAGGATCGAAGGAATTCTCTACATAAGCCTGCTCTGCCGGCAATACCAGACTGCCATATTTCTGCGCACCGGGAGCGAAACTGTCTTCAACAAACGCTGAAGCCGGATATAATGCATAATACGGAGCGGAGATCAAGGGCAGGGTAAACTGCGCACTTCGACCGTCTTCAGACACGGTAGCCGATGTAGAGGCCTCACCGTTGACACAAATGACATCGTCGTCGTTCCATAAGACTTTTACTCCATCGAGATAAGTTCTGGAATCGTCTGCAACTGCATTGATAACGGTAACTTCCTGCTCCGGCAATTCCACCTTGGCACAGGAACAAACAAGCGCCAACGCCGCAATAATCATTTTGATATTCTTCATCTTATAATGATTTGACTATAATAAATTGACAGGTAGCCAGCGGTCGACGGCAAAGGTCGGTACGCCGGTGAAACTGTCTGATACTTCTCCTTTATAAAGGACGGCATTAAAATAAATGCGGCCGTCGGCGCTCTTGGGCAGGGCAGCTTTTTCAACAGCAACTTCAGCCATCCAGCCCTGACCTTTTACCATAGTACAGGCGGTCTTAACTCCGGGAGCAGGCTGTGCCTTGACGGTCTTTCCGGCTACGTCCAGAAATACCGGGCAGTATTTTTTCTTGTCTGCACCGTCTCCAAGCAGAAGGGTAAGCCCGTCTCCGGTAACCGGCAATTCATCCAGGCATTCGGCAAGGATGTAAAGGTAATTATCGTCATGGGCAAAGCGGAACGAGCACTGGGCATTGGTCTCACTGCCAATGAAAAGGGCGTCTTTAACGTCATTCCAGTCCAGATTCTTCCCGTCCGGCACTATATTCATTCTGGGGGCATCCACGCGATGGTTCAGACGCATCTGCCCTATCATTATGCGCCCTTTCTCAACTGCCATTCCTTTATAAAGATGGGCGGCAACTGCAATTGCAGTATGCGCATCCTTCTTTTCCAAGGCGCCCCAGCGCATCGCACGGTTCCCGAAGGGTTTCACTTCAAAGCGGTCTGGAAGGTCTGTTCCCATCTCGTTGCCAAGCCGGCAGGCAAACTCGCCATAACCGTAAGACAGCATCACCTCCCCGGAGGGGAACTGCATCAGATACGGGGCCCCTCCTTCGATACAGGAATTCATGCGCTTCTTAGGGCCGGTCATATCGCCGGTAAGGGTTACGGGCCATTTCTGGTCCTCCCAAGCCAGGGATACGGTAAGTACGGCATCAGGGGCAAGGTGAGTTTCGTACGCAGACAACATCTGGTCGGTTCCGTTCAGGCGTATCGCTACCGGCATCTGGTCTGTATAAACCTTGCGGGTAGAATCAGCCGGAATGCGGGGAGTCCCCACGGAACGCTGCTTCGGGCTTGCTTTCGCAGGCGAACGGGGCTGCCTCGCCACCTGCTGCTGCAAGGTCCAGGTATTACCTCCGTCGCTGCTTCGCAGCAGGCTCGAACCGGAGGAATTGGGCTCCCAGTCCCAGTCTGAGTCTGTAAAGAACACCAGGATCTCACCGTCTTCCAGCTGGATGGGATAAGGTTCCCAGTCTACAGTACGGTGAAGTATTTTTTCCTCGCTCCAGGTGTGTCCTCCGTCGGAGCTTCGCTTCATGCATATTCCGAACTCGTCGAGATGCCTGGCGTAGTGCTTGTCGCTGTGGAAAATACAGAAACAGAGTATATCTCCGTTATCAAGCTGAAGCGCATCGGCGGTAGCGTACTTCCAGATATCCTGCTCTCCGTCTCCGTTTATGAATTTATAACCCTCGAACACACGCACGCCCTTGCTCCAGTTTACTGCATCGTCGCTGAAGGAGATGTACACGTGATAGCCGTGCTTGAGCGGCTGATAAAACATGATATAGCTGCCGTCGCGCAGGCGTTTTACCCTGGGATAATCCAGCATCTGCTGCCCCAGTTCATTTTCTCCAAGGGAACGCACCGTGCGCAGGTCTACCTCGACATTGCTCCGGTAGGTATCCCCTGCATGGGAATTAATCACATCGCTGCTGCCATTCAACTCGTCAATAGAGTGGATTTGAGTCTGGCCGGCGGCAATCTGAACCGTCAGCAGGCAGCACAATATTGAAAAAAATCTTACTCCCATCCCATCATTTTTATTGGCAGCCAGGCAAAATACTCTTTCTCCCCTACCCGGGTGAATCCGTCCCTGACACCAGGTTTTCGGATTTCTGCATAGAAGAAAGTCTTATCGGGAGAATGCGGAAGCTCGGAAATCGGGATTGCAATCTCTGCCAGATAACCCTTTCCCTTCTCTTCATAGACCCTTGCATCGAGATTCTTGTCCACGCTCACTCCCTTTGCGCCAACTTCTATATAGCTCTCAAACAGGTCTTTATCGTCCACTCCGTTGCAGAATTTAAAATTGAGTTTGTCCCGATAGAGCATTTCCTCGTCCAGGCACTCAACAAGCATATACAGATACAGGTCGTTGTGGGCGAAGCGGAAGCAGCACTGTGCCTGGGATTCACTGCCCAGGAAAAACGCATCCGTATTGGCGGCCCATTCGATATTGTCGCCATCCACCTTGATATGGGCGTAAGGAGCGTCCACGCGATGGTTCAGGTACATCTTAACGAGGTTGATAATGCCGAACTCCTGATTCTGATCCAGACCGGGAGCCACCGCAAAGAGAGAATGCGAATCCAAAATCTGCGTGCTGCCCCAAAGCCCTCTGCGAAGGGTGCCGAACGGCTGAAAGAAGCGGGCATTCTGCAGAGATTTGAACGATGACAGCCCGAGTGCCACGTTGAAATACTTACCCTGGAAAGACACGGCCGTTTCCCCGGACGGGAAGTGCGAAAGATACGGTCCACCGCCGCTGCGCCAGTTGTCGAGCCGCTCTGCAGGGCCTGTCATGTCTCCGGTAAGGGTTGTGCCCCAATTGGTGTCGTCCTTGGCAAAACTCAGGTGGAAATGATTGGTAGAATCCTGAGATTCTACGGCAATCAGTATTGTTTTGCCGTCTCCAAGCAGCACTGCAGAAGGCATCTGGTCTGTCCAGACCTTGCGGGTGCCGGGCTTCCCGTCTTTGCGGACGGCAGTCGCCCTGTACTGACGCACCACCTGACAGTGGGTGGTCCAGGTCTCACCCCGGTCCAGACTGCGCAACATGGTAACTCCGGAAGAAGCCGGATCCCAGTCGTGGTCTGAATCGGTAAAGTACACCTGCACCTCCCCGGAAGGCAACTGCATGGCATAAGGCTCCCATGTAATGGTCTTGTAGATTTCTATTTCCTCTCCCCACGTGCGTCCGCCGTCCGTGCTCCGTTTCATACATAGCCCGTCGTCCTGAGGGAAGCGTTTATATCCCTTAACCGCACGGTAAGAGCAGAAAGCAAGCACGTCGCCGTTGTCCAGAACCACCGCATCCACGGTAGAATAACCGCGATTGTCTTTTTCTCCCCCGGAATTGACTATTGGACGCCCCTTGAAGACTACAGGCCCCCTTTCCCAGTTTATACCGTCTTTGCTGAACGCGCAATAGCAGTTGAACCCGATGCGGCTGCTCTGATAAAAAAGTATGTACGTGCCGTCTTTCAGCACCTTGACCCTGGGATAATGCAGTTTCTTGAACCCCAGTTCGGCTTCTCCCAAATCTACCCTGGTGCGAAAATCAGGCTCCAGACGATACCGGACCTCTTTCAAATGGGTGTCTGTCCCGAACTCCTTATTCAGCTCGTCTATCGAGTGTATATGGACCTGCTGGGCGCCGAGCACGATGCTCGCTCCCAATGCCGCAACCGACAGCAGTATATACCGGGGTAGCATACAGTTGTTATTTAAGCGTAATGCTGAGCCATTCGCCGGGATAGTCGGGATTCTCGCCCTCCATGTACTCCCGGATTACTGCAGACTTCAGCTTTTCAGTCTTCTTGCAAATGCGGCTGAAATTGATGCGCAACTTCTCGTTCTTGGCGGGTTTGCCTCCGAGCAGTTCCCAGGGCAGGTCCAGTTTGGCACTGTATCCAAGGTCTGCTCCGGAGCGCTTGTTTATATCGCCCAGAATCTGCACTGCTGCCTTTCCATATTCCCAGCTGAGCAGTTTCCAGCTGGAACCGTCCAGAGAGTATACTGTATAATCGCCTTTGGCATTTACCGTTATTTTCCAGGTTCCCTTGCCGGCGCGGTTCAGCAGTATCTGTGCAGCGTCTGAGTTCTCCGGAGAATATGCCACGATATTGTCTGTGAAGACATAGCTTCCAAGTTGGAATTTGGCGGCGGTGTAACCGAAATCTACATAGGTTTTGCCGGGGGCGTCCTTCCCGAGCATCCAAAGCCCTGCGGGCCGGAAGTCGGTCAGTTTCTGCATCACAAGTTCTCCCCTGGAAATGGTACGGGAACGGTTCACCCAGCCTTTCATGAGCATAATTCTGCCACGGTTTCCTCCTGTGTCGGGGTCCTGATAACGGACGGTGCAGGTAGCCATCACTTCGTTTGCATTGAGAGGATCGATTGAACCCCAATAGCCGCCATCATCGAAAACCTTGCTGACGCAGTTGAAATTGTCGCCGTTGTTGTCGCCCACGAGCACCCAGACTCCGCCGTCGCCCTTATAGGCACCGTTCGAGAGTATTACCATCTCTCCGCCGGAGAGTTTACAGCTGTAGGGACCGAAACCTTTGAAATCCTTGTTCACCTGTTTCTTCATCGGATAGTCCGGGCCGCCGTTTGCGCGGATAGATGCGCCCTGGTCGGGGGTTTTCCAGTTATCCGTCATGGTGGTGCGTACTACAATAGGAGAAATGTCGTACACATCCCGGCCGCTCCAGGTTTCGAGGGGAACCACTATCCCCTTATCATTGTCCAGAAGCACTGCAGTAGGCATTCCATCCATGCCGCGGCCGTTCCAGCGGGTGCGGGAAATAGGTTCCGTATCGGTATGGACGCACATTTCCTTACCCTGCCAGGTAGCTCCACCGTCAAAGGAACGGATAACAGAAGTGCAGGCAAACGAGCCCTTGTCCTTAATTTCCTGAGAATCTGTAAGATATATCTGAATTTCGCCGGAAGGCAGTTCGAGGAAGGCAGGCTCCCAGCAGCGTCCACGGTAAATCTCGCGCGGCTCACTCCAGGTCTCTCCGCGGTCGTCGCTGTAAACCAGCTCGATTCCACAGTTCTCGTTGGTGTTCGGAAGATCTGCATATCCGTTCTTGTAACGCCACTGCCAGGCCATCAGGATACGGCCGGATCGGAGCTGATAGAAATCGGGATTCAGGAACACTTTAAGGTCGTCACCTACAGTGGATTGTGCGAGATGCGAATGCCGGATAAGCCTGGCATCGGTCCAGGTCTTGCCGCCATCGTAACTCTTACACACGTAGATATCCCAGCCGTAATGGTCGTTTTCAAAGCTGAGCAGCATGCTGCCATCCGAAAGATGCTTTGCGCGCGGATAATAAAGGTTCCGCTCCACGGCATAGTCTGCATTGGATACAGCCACGGAATCCATCACCACAAGAGAAGACGCATCCCAGGAGATACGCACGTCGCCGCGGTTTATATCGGCTGCTGCAGGGAACATTATCCCTGCAAACAGCACTGTGGAAAGTAAAAGTCTTTTATTCATTGGTCTTAAGCAGTCTTGCAGCCCAGAGGTCTGCAGGTTTGAGTTTCAGCACTTTCTTGAGGTCGCGACGGGCGGCACACCTGCGTCCGAGCCCAAGCTCACCGAGCGCCTTGGTGTAATATGCGCCGGCATTGATGCTGCTGACGGTCTTTCCGGTGGTGCCTTCAGCCCCGTAGAAATTGATGTAATCCGTAACCACGGCAGCCTTACCGTCTGCAATCATCTGGCGGAAAATAGCTTTCGCCTCGGCTTTACGACCCAATTTCTTAAGAGCAAGCCCGGTCCAATAACGGTAGTTCTTGCTTCCCTTGAGATTGAAATCCTGATCTGCAGCCTTCTGGTACCAGGCCTTCGCTTCTTCCTTGTCGCCGAGTTTCTCATAAACCTGACCCAGGTAGTAGAAAATCTGAGCATCGTGGGTAGCGCGCTCGTCTACCAGGAACACCTGATGATTCTCGGGATAGGTGAAAGCCTTCTTGTAAAGGGCGATTGCCGCCTCATCGTCGCCATCAGCCTCTTTCTGCTTTCCTGCGAGGAGCAGCGCATCCACAAACACGTCGTGGAAGTTTGCAACACCCTCACGAGTAGGGAAATAACAGTTGTCGAGCATATCCAGGATATAGTCGTAGTCTCCTACATACATTCCGGTAACAACCTCCTGGGCCTCGGGATAGTAGCGCTTGATAGCGGTTGCGTGGTGACTCTTGAGCAGGTCGTAACGCTCCTGAACCGGGGCGCCGAGAGCTTCGAGCGCCTGATCGCATTCCTCAAGATAGAGGGCGGAATCCGGATTCAGTTCGATTGCTTTCCTGTAGCAGCGGGCCGCCTCTGCATAATCCTTGGTATAGAGCCAGGCAGCCCAACCCAGATTGCGCCATGCAAGGTCGAAGGAAGGATCCAGCTCCACGCACTTTGTCCACTCCTTAACGGCATTGTCCGGCTGAATGTTATACAGAAGATTGCCTTTATAGTAATAAGGTAACGCACTTTCCGGGCAAACCTTCTTGGCGGCCTCCAGCACTTCGATGGTCTCCAGGCGGAAAGGCGCACAATAGCCGACGGGCAGTGCGAGCGCCTCTGCATAGAGAGCGTCGTTGCCGGTCAGATACGCCAGCCAGAGCTTCACGGTAGGATAGGCCACACGCGAGTCGATATCCTTGAGTATCTTCACCGCCTCGTCCTTAAAACCGTTATTGAGGTAGCCGATGGCCAGTTCCAGATAGCTCTCGGGCTGCTCGCGCATGAACTTATGGAAAGCGGCCGCATCCAAGGTGTTGTAAAGGGCGCAGGTGTTCACCGGATCTGCAGCAAGCACCCGGGCAAAGCATCCGGCAGCCTCGGCTTTCTTGCCGAGCGCCTTAAGAACCATGCCCTTGAAGTTTATAGCCTGGAAATTACGTCCGTTGTAGTCTATCGCTTCATCCAGACGGTCAAGGGTCATTTCATAATTACCCTCCTCGCTGTACATCTGGGCCAGCTGGAAGTTTGCTCCTGAATTATAAGTGTAGTTCCAGGTGGCGCGGTAAAGCGTATCCATTGCAGCTTCGCGCTTACCCTGTGCTTTGAGGACGAGACCAAGGTTGTACATGGCCTCGGCATCCTTCGGGCGTGTATAGTCGAAGGTCTGACGCGCAATTGCCCTGCGCAGATAGGCCGCCGCCTTGTCGTATTCGGCGCGCAGACGGTACCATACGCCCATCTGGGTATTTGCACGGGTGTCGCCGGGATCGCGGCGCAGCACCTCGAGGAAGTAGTCCGTAGGATTTACGAAGGGATTGTGGAACTGCAGGTTACGCTGCCCCACGAAGAAGCACTCTTCGGTGTTCTCTATGTCCTTCGGCCTCTTGGGACGCTCCACGATGGGAGGAAGAGGCGCATTCGGATCCTTAACAACCGGAGTATAGGAGAACATTTCCTTTCCGGAGGCATCGAGAAGCGCAAGTGTAAGTTCGTGCTCCTGAACGGCAGGATCCACCGCAACCGTCTCAACTATGGGATGCTCGGGATCGATAGCGGCAGTCTTCTGCCAGAGCACTTCCCCGCCCCTGGTGAGCCTGAGGGTGACTTTCGGGAACTTCTCGGTGGCATTGGCGCCTACAAGTACCTTCCCGGCTTCCTTGAGATCCATATTGATGGCCCCGTGCCTGTCTCCTGCCTGGATGCCGCCC
>JAGAAU010000024.1 GCA_017615135.1 Bacteroidales bacterium
AAATGTGGGCTGCCGAGTATTTCGACGAAGAACTCATCGACCGGGAACTCGGACTCGCGCAGAGCCTCGGCTTCAACGTAATCCGCCTGTTTATGTGCGACCTCGTCTGGCAGAACGACCGCGAGGGCTTCATGGAGCGGCTCGAGAAGTATGTGAGCCTTTCCGACAAGCACGGGCTTAAGCTTCTGCTTACCTTCTTTACCAACGGCGGCACTATCAAGAATCCCTATCTCGGCCCTCAGCCGGAACCGGCTCCCGGAATCCACAATTCCGTATGGATGTCTTCCCCGGGCCGCGACGTGGTGAACAATCCCGACAGGTGGCCAGTTATCGAGGAATATCTTAAGTGCGTCATTACCAAGTATAAAGACGATCCCCGTATTCTGGCGTGGTGCCTTTATAACGAGCCTGAGAATACTAAGGGCTTCAATACCCTGCCTTTCATAGAGGCGGTTTACCGTTGGGCGCGCGAAGTGAACCCTTCACAGCCGCTTACCTCTCCCATCTGGGCCCTGCCCGGAGTAGGAAGCAGCAATCTGCCCATCCAGGCCTTCGTGCTTTCCAATAGCGATGTGATTTCCTTCCACTGCTACAACGATTATGAATATTGCCGCAGGTATGTGGTGATGCTCAAGCAGTTCAACCGTCCGATATTCTGCTCGGAGTGGATGGCCAGAACCAAGGGATCGGACTTCTACACCATACTCCCTCTGTTCAAGCGCAATAAGATTGCCTGCTTCAGCTATGGTCTTGTGAACGGCAAGCAGCAGTGCCACTACCCTTGGAATGCCGTGGACAAGGATGGAAACAAGATTCCGTTCACCGAAGAGCCGGCTGTTTGGTTCCACGACATTTTCCTGCCCGATGGAACTCCCTGGAATCCCACCGAGGTGCAGTTCATCCGTGCTCAGACTGCGGTTAAACCTAAATAGATTCTATTTCAGGCGGTTTATCACCGTAACGGTGGTATCTGCCAGGCGTACTTTAAGCCAGTCTTCCAGCCGCCTCAGATTGTCGCGGCTGAGTGAGTCGGCGCTTTCGGCGACTATCAGGATGCATTTTTCCTCCCGGTCGGTAGTGTCGCTCACTACGCGTGCGCCCCTGGAGATATAGATATCGTTCAGTTCGGGGTACTGGCTCTTGACCTCCCGGCTTATCTGCAGGTAGGGTATTTCAGCCCTGCGCAGCTCGTTCAGCTCGGCCTCCAGCATGTTTATCTGGATTTCGCGCTTGTTAATCTCGCTGTCGGTGCGGGCGTAGATGCCCTGCATCAGCTTTTCGGAGTCGGAACTCTCTTCGTCCGATGCGTTCCTCTCCTTGATTTTGATTTTTTCGCGCTTCAGCCCTGCCTTTTCAGCTGCGTCCAGCAGTCTTTCCTTCCCGCCTGCGTTAAGCTGTGAGCCACCCATGAAGATGTCCAGCTCGCCGCTCCCGGTGTCCAGATTGTAGTCGTAGATGTAACTGTGCTCGAAGGTCCGGTTTTCCGTAACGAAGTTGATGGCCTTCTGGGTGAGGTTGTTGGCCTTGATGAGGTTGAATGCGCCGAAGCAGCTTGGAACGGCCACCACAATCACTATCAGGGTTATCAACTGCCTGGTCTTCTTGGCCTTGGATTCGTCTATGAACTCTGCCTGGGGGAACCTCAGGTATTTCACCATGAAATAGGTGGAGAGGGTTATGAAGATGGTGTTGATGGTGAACAGGTAGAGCGCTCCGAACAGGAAATGCAGGTTCAGGTGCGCAAGGCCGTAACCTGCGGTGCAGATCGGCGGCATCAGTGCGGTGGCTATCGCAACTCCGGAAATAACGGTGCCTTTCTGCTTGCGGCACATTTCGAAGATTCCGGCAGCTCCGCCGAAGAGGGCTATCAGCAGGTCGAAGATGGTAGGATTTGTGCGCGCCTCGAGCTCAGTAGGGTTCGCCAGAGTAAGCGGCGACAGCAGGAAATACAGCGCCGATGCCAGCAGAGACACCACAACCATGATCAGCAGGTTCTTTGCGGCACTCTTCAGCAGGGGCATGTCGTTTATTCCCAGACCCAGACCAAGCCCGAAGATAGGACCCATCAGGGGGGAGATGAGCATTGCGCCGATGATCACCGCGGTGGAGTTTATATTGAGCCCCACGGAAGCGATTATGATGGCGAAAGCCAGAATCCAGAGGTTGGGACCGCGGAAAGAAATGTTGCTGCGTATTGTCTTGCCGGCCGCTTTTATATCTACCGAATCGTTGATATAGGCTGCCTTTTTGAAGAGTTTCCAGATAGAGCTGAATACAGACATGGCGTGTGGTTTCAAAAAGCGTTATCGACTGCAAATTTATAAAGAAATTGATTACTTTTGCGGAATGAAAAAAATCCTCCTCCTGAGCGCGTTTTTCTTTGCCGTCAGTTTCAGCCTTTCGGCACAGTTCCGCGACCCTTCTTACAGGGACATCAGCGACGGGGAAAGCGTTGCGGCGATGAAGGAATGCGTGCGTTTCCTGTCGTCGGCTTCGCTGGAGGGGCGGGCCGCCGGTTCGGAAGGAGAGAAGATGGCGGCCGCTTATATCTCGGAGCGGCTCGAGGCTGCCGGAGTTGATGTCATTTCCGGTCAGTGGGGAGATATATTCGGCATCCGTAACGAGGATTCCGCAGACACGCTTGCTTCCTGTAATGTAATAGGCTACATCCCCGGCTATGATAAACAGCTGAAAGACAGATATGTGCTGATTGGAGCCAGGCTTGATAACCTCGGCACCTTCACCGTCAATGTAGACGGAACCCCGGTTACCCGCATCTGCTACGGTGCCAACGGCAATGCCTCCGGGCTTGCCATGCTGGTGCAGATTGCCGGCATACTAAGCGTCAACCGTCTGATGCTCAGGCGTTCCGTTATAATCGCCGCGTTCGGTGCATCTTCCCGGATGGGGGCCGGTTCCTGGTATTTCCTGAACCGTTCATTCCCCGTGCCGGACCACATAGACGCCATGGTCTGCCTGGATATGCTTGGAACTGGGGCATCCGGTTTCTACGCCTGGCCTTCCGGGAATGCAGACCTTACCCGTCTGCTCACCAACCATTCCGCCACCCTGCAGCCGGTAACTCCGGAGATTGTGAACTACGAGCCGTGCTTCTCTGACCATAAGTCTTTCTACGCCAGGGAGATACCTTCTGTGCTGTTTACCACTGGAATGTATCCTGAATACAATACAGACAGGGATACGGAGAGCATAATCCAGTACGACTGGATGGAGCGGGAGCTGGAGTATATTTCATCCTTCACGATGAATCTCTGCAACGGAGACGCCCCGAAGTTCAGACGGGAAATCAATGAAAGTGAGCTTGGAAGGAAGGGTAAGCATCCGGCGGTAGCTTACTATGAATGCGATGTCAAACCCACCTTCCTGGGCAGTTCAGACCCTAAGCGTTTCTTGGAAAAATGGGTTTACGCCTACCTGCATTATCCGGAAGAAGCCGTGAAGAAAGGCATTCAGGGCAGGGTTACGGTGGAATTCGTCATAGACGCAAAGGGTAACGTGAGAGACGCGAGAGTCCTGCACGGAGTGCATCCGCTGCTGGACGATGAGGCCGTGAAGGTGGTGGGCGCCTCTCCCAAATGGAAGCCCGGACGCATAAACGGAAGGCCGGTGGCGTGCAGGGTTTCAACTTATGTAGAATTTATTCTGGAAAGGAAACGTAAATAACGTATGGAGTACGATTTTAAGTCAATCGAGAAGAAATGGCAGGCCAGATGGGCCGCAGAAAAGACTTTCAAGGTAACTGAAGACAGCGCCAAACCTAAATACTATGTCCTGGACATGTTCCCGTATCCATCCGGGGCGGGACTGCACGTTGGACACCCGCTGGGTTACATCGCCAGCGACATCTATACGCGCTATAAGAGGCTCAGGGGCTACAATGTGCTGCACCCTATGGGCTACGACGCCTTCGGTCTGCCCGCAGAGCAGTATGCCATCAAGACCGGCAAGCATCCGGAAGAGACCACCATGGAGAATATCGCCCGCTACCGTTCCCAGATGGACCGCATCGGGTTCTCGTATGACTGGGACCGCGAGGTGCGCACCTGCGACCCGGCCTATTACAAATGGACCCAGTGGGCTTTCCTGAAGATGTTCGACAGCTGGTACGATCCCGCACAGGACAAGGCCCGGCCCATTGCTGAACTGATTGAGAAATTCCAGACCACAGGTTACGACGATATAACTCCTGAAGCCTGGGAGGCTGCATCGGATAAGGAAAAGTCTGATATTCTCATGCGCTACCGCATAGCCTACCTCGGAGAATCCACCGTAAACTGGTGCCCGGGGCTTGGAACTGTGCTGGCGAACGATGAGGTTAAAGACGGCCTCTCCGTACGAGGCGGTTTCCCGGTGGAGCAGAAGAAGATGGCCCAGTGGCAGCTGCGGATTTCCGCCTATGCCGGCCGCCTGCTCTCTTCCTTGGACCGTCTGGACTGGACCGATTCCCTCAAGGAAATGCAGCGCAACTGGATAGGCCGCTCAGACGGTACGGAAGTGGTGTTCAACACCCGCTGCGACGGCCGCGAGCTCCCCATCACGATCTTTACCACCCGCGTAGATACCATCTTCGGAGTCACCTTCATGGTTCTGGCTCCGGAAAGCCCGCTTGTAGATCAGCTGACCGCCGCTTCCCGCAAGGAAGAAGTTGAGCAGTACTGCGCTGCCGTGCGCAGGAAGACCGAGCGTGAGCGTATCGCCGAGAACGGGCATGCGGTTACCGGAGTTTTTGCCGGTTCCTATGCACTTAACCCCCTTACCGGCGAGGAAGTTCCCATCTGGATTTCCGAATATGTGCTTGCGGGTTACGGTACCGGCGCAATCATGGCAGTTCCGGCTCACGACAGCAGAGACTACGCTTTTGCGCGCAAGTTCAACCTTCCTATAGTGCCCATTATCGAGGGTTGCGATGTGTCCGAGCAGAGTTTCGACGCCAAGGAGGGAATTATGTGCAACTCCGGTTTCCTGAACGGAATGCAGGTGAAGGATGCGATTGAGGCCGCCAAGGACTATGCCGAGGAGCACGGAATCGGCCGCCGCAAGACCAATTTCCGCCTGCGCGACGCTATTTTCTCCCGCCAGCG
>JAGAAU010000025.1 GCA_017615135.1 Bacteroidales bacterium
GGCTCTGCTCATAGAGGAGTGCGCCGGAGGAAAGATTGCCGGCAAAATCCTGGAGTCTGCCGTAAACGTGCCGGAAAGGAAGAAAATCGAATTGGACTACGCGCGCATTGAGGCCTTTATCGGGCAGAAGATAGGTGCAGACACCATTGAAACCATCCTCTCCGCCCTTGCCTATGACTTTGTGGAAAAGCGCCCCGGCGGAGCTGTGGTGCTAGCCCCTTCCTATATGGTGGACGTTTACCGCGAGTGCGACGTGGTGGAGGAGATACTACGCATTTACGGATATAACAATATCGGCTTGCCGGCACATATGAAGATGTCGGTGAACGCCACTCCCTCACCAGAGCCCGAGGCGGTGCGGAACTCCCTTTCCAACTTCCTGGCTTCCAACGGCTTTGTAGAGATAATGAACAACTCGCTCACAAAGTCGGCCTGGTACACGGGGCTTAAGACCTTCCCCGAGGAGGCTTGCGTGAAGATAGTGAATCCGCTCAGCTCAGACCTGAACGTAATGCGTCAGAGCCTTATCCCCGGGGCCCTGGAAACTGTCGCATACAACGTAAACAGGCAGAGCTATTCCCTCAAGACCTTCGAGTACGGTTCCGTTTACCGCAGGAGGCCCGAAGGGAATGCAGAGGACCTCAGCGGTTATGAAGAGCATACCTGCTTCTGCCTGGCCATCAGCGGCACCGCGGAAAAGTCCTGGAACGTTGCCGCAGCCAAGGGCGATTTCTTCCGCCTTAAGAACTATCTTGAATTGATACTCAGGCGTTACGGCGCAGATCTTTACAAAATGTGGACAGAAGCCGCTCCGGCCGATATATTCTCGGAGGGAGTTGTGTATTCCCTGCCCGGCGAAAAGAAGGTGCTGGCAACCGCCGGCTGCGTGAATCCGGCCTACGCCAGGCGCTTTGGCGTAAAACAGCCCGTGTTCGTGGCTGAAATAGACTGGAATACGCTCTTCTCCATCGTTAAGAGGAATAAGGTGGCCTTCAGGGAGCTGCCACGTTTCCCCGAGGTGCGCAGAGACCTGGCCCTGCTGCTCGACGAATCCGTTTCCTATGCGGACCTTCGCGCCAGCGCTTTCAAGAGCGCCAGAAAGCTGCTGCGTCAGGTGGGTCTGTTCGACGTTTACCGCGGAGACAAGATTCCTGCCGGCAAGAAGCAGTATGCCATGAGCTTCATTATCCGCGACGACGAAAAGACTCTTACCGACCAGGATGTGGAGAAGCTGATGGACAGGATACTCGAAGGCTTCAAGTCTTCATTCGGCGCTGAATTGAGGTAATATGCGCAGGCTTTGCCGGAACATATTGTTAGCATCTGCCGTCCTGCTCCCGCTACTGTATTCGTGCGGGAAGGGTAGGGTGATCCCGCCCTCCAGGATGGCCGACGTATATGCAGACATGTTCCTGGCAGACCAGTGGCTGAAGGATAATCCCTCCATGCGCACAAAGGCCGATACTACCTATTTTTACGATGCCGTGTTCAAGAAGCACGGATATACCCGGAAAGATTACGACGCCAGCGTGCGCCATTATCTGGAAGACCCTCAGGACTATGCCAAAATACTGAAGAAGACATCCCAGCGTCTGCAGAAGAAACGCAGGCAGGTGGAAAAGAAACTTCAGGAACTTAAGGCGGTTCAGGACAGAATCAATTCAATCACCATTCCCGAAGAGGGGATGTGGCAGAAACTCAGTTCCTGCCGCGATTCCCTTGTGCGGGGCATAAGCAACAACGAGGAATAACCATGAACCTGATTAAAAAGTACGGCTATGAGCCCAAGGCCGGGAAAATTTCTGCGGCTCTGGACGTAATTGCGTCCAACATTGATTCAATGGAAAGTACGGACAAACTCTATGCGTGCTTTTCCTGCATGGACCTTACCACTCTCAGTGCGTCCGACACGAAGGAATCGGTGACAAAACTGGTGGAAAAGGTGAACGCCCTTCCCGAAAACTATCCGTCCTTCCCCCTGCCCGCGTCTGTCTGCGTATATCCCAACTTCGCTTCTGTGGTAAAGGGCGCCAAGAAAGATGCGGCTCTGCACGTGACCACTGTTGCCGGTGCCTTTCCCTCTTCCCAGAGTTTCAAAGAGGTGAAGGTGCTCGAAAGCCGCATGGCGGTTCGCAACGGTGCCGACGAGGTGGACATAGTGCTCGCCCTCAATGCCTTCCTGGCCGGTGATGAACAGGCCGCAGCAGACGAGATTTCCGCAATCCGCGCCGCCATAGACGAGGAAGGGGCCGCACTTGGCAAGAAGGTGGTGCTCAAGGTTATAATCGAATCCGGTCTGCTTGTCTCCGAGGAGAAGATTGCCGAGGCCTCCCTGCTCTCGATGGAAGCCGGCGCCGATTTCATCAAGACCTCTACCGGAAAGGTGGAAGTGAATGCAACTCCCACCGCTGCCTACGTAATGTGCGAATGTATACGCAAATATTATGAGGCTACAGGACGTAAGGTAGGTTTTAAGGCTGCCGGTGGAATATCCAACGCCAAAGACGCCCTCTGCTACTATCTCATCGTATCTACGCTGCTGGGAGAGGAATGGCTTGGCAAGGACCTTTTCCGTCTTGGAGTGAGCCGTCTGGGCAACAGCCTGATGAGCGCCGTCCTTAAGGAAACCGTTCAATATTTTTAAACGTTTACATTTTAGGTAAACGGCTGGGTTCTCCCCATTTTTGCTCTGGAAATAATTTTAAAAGTTATGAACAGAGCAAAATTGTGGATTATGCCTGCAGCCGCCGCGCTTTGCGCCGCCTGCGTTTCTTTGTCGGGAGAGACCGGCAAGCCCGGGGACGTTCCCGTAGATACCGCCTTGCCGCACGATATGATCGTGCTTGGGGAAAAGCTCGAGGATCCCTATACCGTCGAGAATATTTCCAAGGCCGTAGCCTCCCTTTATCCTTCCAAGGCCGGACGCATTATTCCGGATCCTACGGATTATTATGTGCGCTTCCTGCCTGCGGATGACGGGCAGTACGA
>JAGAAU010000026.1 GCA_017615135.1 Bacteroidales bacterium
AATGGCTCCTTCGTACATGGTGCCCTGGAAGACAGCAATTACGTCGTTTGGAGACCAGAACACCTTGCCGTCCGCCTGTCTTGCAGTGCGGCTGGAGAGGTCTGCCTCATCGCCACAAACGGCGTGGAATACCATTTCCTGCCCCTCGGACTGCGCGGGAGCTGGTTCTTCTTTCTGATTCTGTACAGTACAGGCTGCTGCCGTCAGTGCAATCGCGGCTAAAGCAAAAAAGATAGATTTTCTCATTTCTCAGCCCTCCTGTGGATAAATCAATACATCTGTGGTGTCCTCCAGGGATCCTACCATGGAGTCGCACAGGATTTGCTCGACAAAGATGATTTCCGTCTCTGCCAGCGGTGTTAAATACTTACTGTTCATATTGATAATTTAATGAATTACCGGGGATGCAGCAGACAATGTTGTCCACTATTCCTTCGCGGCAGGCAAAGGCCACGAGTTTCATATTTTCCCTGATGCCATCGAGCTTGAAAGATGCGCTGAAGACTTCTTTTTCTCCGCTTGCGGCATAAGTGTCGGGAGCATCCAGCCACGCGCGCAGTACGTCGTTGTGTATATAATCTGCGGACGCACCGGTTTGAGCGGCGCTTATTCCGTCTTCCAGCAGAAGCAGGTGCAGGGTGTAGCTGCCCTCGCGTACAGTGGTCATTTCCACCTCAATATCCGATGAACCTCCTTCGAGCGTGCTGCTGACTTTCAGCCCTGCCGCCTTGCCGCGCATCTGCATCATTTTATTGCATTGCATGATAAGCAGTTCCGGCGATGCGGCGGTAAAGAGGGTGGAGGGCTCGAGGTCTACCACTACGGACGGATATGCGCTCACTCCCATGCGTTTCGCAAGGTCTGAGCTGAGCGGCGACAGCGTCATCGGGTCTATGGGCAGGCAGTGCACCGAAACGGGCACTATACGGTCCGGATTTTCCTGACAGGCGGTGCTGATCGCCGCGTGCATCTTTGGGCAGTTGACGCACCAGGTGCCGGTAAAATCCAGGGCGAGGGTGCGTGCGAGGTAATCTCCCCCTTCATCGTCCTGGGTTCCGGGTTCCGGCTCCGGTTCCGGGTCCACTACTGTTCCGGGATCGGTCTCAGGATCGTCCTTCTGGCCTATGCAGCAGGTCAGCGTAAGCAGGGTTGCAAGTATGAAAAACAGTCTTTTCATCTATATCGACCATAAAATGCGAAGCACCACTCCGGTGAAGGCAGGCTGCCAGCGGCATACTCCGCCGGAGCAGATCATTCCCTCCCGGTTACGGCCTCCCATCAGGGAAATATTCAGCGAAGACCAGGTGTATGAGGCGGCCACATTGAAGTAATGTACTCCAGAGCCTCCGTGATTGTACATGTCGCTGACTGTAAAACTCCAGTGTGGGGCCAGGGAGAACTCGGCCAGCGCGGCCATCCAGTCCCGGGAAAGTTCTTTGGAAAACAGGTATTGCAGTTCCCAGCGGAGAGACATGGTGGGGTTGAACTTGTACAATCCGTCGAACACAAAGACGTTCTGCGCATTGGTTGCGTTGCGGTTGCCGTGAGTAGCGGAATTTTCCTGGATGGATACGAACAGGATGGTCCGGAACTCTTTGGTCCAGCGCTTTTCGAGTTCTATGTTTATGTCCCGGTAGGCCAGGTGGTGTTCGTTTCTGTCCGGCAGGGCAAAAGGCAGTGCCTCTATCCAGCTTCCGGCCACGTGGAGTTTCATTCCGTAGCGTCCGCCCAGGGCTGTGCCGCGTTTGAAGTTCCAGAACAGGTCGCCCTGAAGGCCCGCTTCGCCGTCGGCGTAGGTCTCGTAGGGGTTTAACCCCGCCAGCATATAGGTCTGCTGCATGCAGAGGGCCGGCAGATAGTTCAGGGTATTGGCCGGAGATATGGTGGAGCTGGTGTTGAAAATGCGGTAAGTCATATTCTCCAGGCGCCTGAGCGTAATTGTCCCGGAGAAGGGCCCGGCGGTGGCTACGGCTTCTATTATCTGGGCGTTGCCGTCCTTTAGGCAGTAGCGCTGGCTGGATTTCGGGAGTAGTTCCGTATAAAAGTCGCGGCCTTTCCAGACATATTCCCCTTTCAGGGAAAATCCTTTCCAGGAATACTGGATGCGGGCGGAAACTCCCGGTACATGCACGGGGACGGATACTCCTCCGGTGCCGGCGAGGAAGGCGATTCCCTCCTCGGTGCTTACTGCCACGCGGTCCAGGGCGCTGCCTTCAATCCGCAGGCAATGGTCAGATTTTACCCCGAACGCCGGAAGCAGGTCCAGGGAGATGTCGGCCCCGGCGACGGCATTGGGCCAGGAAGGCCAGGGACCATATTTGGGCACACCCCCGAAAACTTTGGCCTGAAGCCATCTGTCGGTGGTCTGCATGGAGATGAGCCCTCCGGTAATGATGTTGTTTATACCCAGGTTGCGGTCTTCCCAGCTGCGCATAAGCAGGCCGCTGCCAAGCTGCAAGTGATAACTCCCCGCATGAAGGCGGGCAAGTTTGTGGCTCCATTCGAAGTAAAGGCTGGTAAGCGAGGCTCCCTTAAGCTCGGATGGGTATCCGGCCAGAGCCTGAGGATACCATTCGGCCTGCAGGCCTGCAGAAAAAGAGTTCAGCTGCCAGTCCAGCTTGAGGTAATTGTTTGAGCCCCATCTTTCGGGCAGGGGACCGATTGCCGGATCGTCGATATAAACGGCGGAATTGCTTTCGAGCGCCGCATTCAACTTCCCGGCCTTCTTGAAATCATAGGCGCCGGCCCAGACCGAAGACAAGAGGATGAAAAGTATAGTTACTTGCCAGCGCATTTGCGGAGCCTGGTTAGAAGTTCCTGCTCGTCTCCTGGTCTGTAACCGATATGCGTGTAGACCTGCTTCCCTTCCTTGTCGAAAATGAAAACCTGGGGAAATACCGATACGTTCAGCGCGCGGGCCAAATCGCCGTTCGTGTCGAACAGCGGGGTTATGCCATCCCAGCCCGCCGACATCGCCACGGCCCTCTGCAGGGATCGGCTGTCATCCGCTGAAACTGCATAAATGCGCAGCGGAAACTTTTCGTTCCAGTCCGCCACCTCGTCCATAAGCGCTTCCAGCTCCTTCAGACAGGGTTTGCAGGCGGTATTCCACATGGTAAGGATGAAAGGCGTCCTTTTGTCTGCCAGGGAGCTTATGCGCACGGATTTGCCGGCCGCGTCCGAGACGGATACGTCCGGAAGCCCCTGCGCCCCCACGCGGCAGACGGCCATAAGCAAAACCGTTATGGCGAGGACTAAGCGTTTCATTATTTGCGCTTCTGGAAATTGTAGCTGACTCCGATGAGCATGGTGTTGGCCAGGGTTTTGGAGCCGAAGAGGTATTTCAGATTCAGCCCGAATCCCTTAATCTCGTAACCCACTCCTACGGAGGCATATGATGCTATGGCGTTGGGGCCGTAGCCGAAGTGGTAACCGCCCCGGACTTCCAGGGAAGTGAAATTGTACACCAGGGCTACGTCTGCCATTACGTCGCCCGCAAACATGTAGGCGGCTTCGAGGCTGGTTCCCAGTCCGTGTTTTTCCAGATTCAGGAATTTGTACCAGGCGCCGGCCTTTACGAGAGAGGGCAGCGCATATTCGTTGTCGTTGCCGTAACTGACCTTGCCGCCGAGGTTCTCCACGCTTAATCCGGCGCGGATGTCCTTGTGTATATACATGGCGGACACGTCAAATGCGTGTGCGTTGGCTTTTGTCTTCTCCCAAAGGTCCGAGCTCACGAATTTATACTTGGCGCCGATCGAGATTCCGTCGTAAACCTTCACCGACACACCCGTGGCGATATAGTTCTCCTTGGGGCTGTAGTTGCCGGCAAAACCGCCCTTGTTGTTGGTTCCGGCAAATTCGGGGCTGTTCTTGAACTTTGCATTGATGGCAATCCCAACTCGCTTGGCTATACATCCGTATGCGCCGAGGTCGATTATATGGTTGCCGATAGTTGAAGGCTGCCAGAGCTCATAACCGAACCCGAGCCCGAAATACTTCTGAGACAGGGCCACGGCGGCGATGTTGTTCTCTGCCGAGAACGCGCCGGGAGCGGATACCACTCCCATTCCAACTACTGAAGGGTCTGAGTTGATGTTCAGGAACCCGAGGCTCTGCGCGCCTGCAGTACCTGAAAAGACCAGGGCGGCCAGAGCGGCGGCCAATATTCTGTTTTTCATGATCGCTTTCATAACTTC
>JAGAAU010000002.1 GCA_017615135.1 Bacteroidales bacterium
AATGCGAACTCCTCCAGATACCTGGCAGTTCCGGGACCGGGCCGACGACTATTTGGCGACAATCATGAAATGGGTGTCGCGGGCACGTTCACGACCCTTCACATTGTCCTGTATAGGAACATTGACAATGTGTGTAGAGGAATTGCCGAGACCTTCAACGCACATGGCGGTAGAACCGCCGCCGTCCATATTCAGGGCATACTGAGGATTGAAGTTCTTCACAAAGAACCGTGTAAGTTCCTTGGCGGACATACCCTCGGCAGAATTGGTCTGGCGGCCATCCACTGTCATCATAATGAAGTGGTTGTTCTCCGTAAGCGCCACTGCAGAACGCGGGTGTCTCTTCCTCTGATGGTACTGGGGCTCTTCGGTGTTCAGCTTGGACCAGTTGGAGATGCTGTAGTCTATGAAGGTCTCCCCTACGGGTTTGAAGTCATCTATCAGCATGGGTGAACTGGAGATGATGTCTGCAGATGAATCATTGTATAAGTACATACGCTGCTTGTTGATATACGCAGACATCTGAGACGACTCGGGAGAGACGTAAGGACGGATAAGTTCCTCGACAGTGCGGAGATGTACACTCCTCTTGCCGTCGCTGAAGAAGGCCGCCTCGCTCTTCCAGTTACGCACACCGGTGCTTCCTATGGTAGTATTGGGAAGCGCAGACCAGTCCTTGCCGGCTATACGGATATAGATGGATCCGGCCTCGTAACCGGCATTCATCGTAGCAATGGCATTATGTGCCGCATGCACAACGGAAGTGAATGCAGAAGGACTGGTGCGGGTAAGATGCACCTCGTAATTGGGATTGGCAAGATCTACATCTATGGCGCAGACATTCTGGGCCTTGCCGGAAACGGGGTCGGTGCCGGAAAATTTATAGAACACTATTCCTTCACGGACCACAGTGGAAGTCCAGCCGGTGCCGGAGGGAGTGACGGATACGCCACGGTTTTTCTCCCACTCGCCTGCAGGAGTACTGGTACCACCGTTACCGCCGTCATCTTCATCATCCTCATTGCCGCCGCCATTGTCGCCACCACCGTTTCCGCCGCCGTCATCTACAATGGAGGGAGGCGGAAGTTCAGGAACGTTGTCCTTGCCCCCGCAATAGCAGAGCAGGGGCAGGACAGCGAACAGTAAAACAAATTTTCTCAATTTCATTTTTTATTTCAACTTAGGAAGCTCCGCACTGAAATCCCATACATCCGCACTCCATCCCAAAGTGGTGGAAGCCAGCTGGGAAAGGGTCTTGTCGGCCTCAACCTTGCCATGATAAGGGAACTGAGGATAACCGTCCTGGCCACTGGCAATGCCGGTAGCGGTGGTTGCAGTTCCATCCTGCTTTACAAGAGGCGTTTCCGCACTCACATTGGCGTGCTGATAACCGGCCTCGGGCACCCAGTAAGCTGTGAGTTCCATGGCAGGATTGCGATAATTGTCTGTAAGGGTACAGAGAGGGAACGCCACACCAACTACACAGGCGCTACTCCAGCTGCCTGCGCCGATGGTGGTAGCGGTAACCTTTGCATTCCATGCGGCATTCTTCTCTGCCTTGCAGCCCGCGAGCTTAACATGGCCAATCAGACCGCCGGCAGCAAAGCCGCTTGCGGTAACATTGCCGGAAGCATAGCAGTTGGCAACCTCCACCTGACCATTGTTGTAACCACCGATAAAGCCGCCCACATAGCTGTTGCCGGAAACTTCACCGGTGCAATAGCAGTTGTTGATTACATGGGGGTTGGCGGCATCTATTATACCGGCAAATCCACCGATATAACGATATGTGCCGGTAACGTTGCCGGTAGCACAGCACTTCTCTATGGTGCCGCTCTGCATATTACCCACAAAGCCGCCCATATTGGCACCCTTGGCATCGATAACCACACTGGCTGAGCAAGCGCTGATGGTACCATACTGGGAATAACCGGCAAAACCGCCGAGGTTGGCAGCGTAATTGCCGGTATTGGTGTTGGTGCTGGTAACTACACCGGAAGAGGTACATCCGCTTACGATGCCGTAGCAGACACCGAAGAAGCCACCAACATTCTGGGAACCGATGACATCTACATTCCCGGCGACGCAATTCTTTACAGACACCAGCTGGGCCACCTGTCCGAAGACGCCGCCCACGCGGTCTTTGGCAGACTTAACTGCATTGTCCTTCACGGAGCAGTTCTCTATAACCGAATTCTCATAAGAAGCCACGGAAGCCATAAGGCCACCGGCATACCTTGCAGAGGCTGTTACGGTACCGCCGGTAACAGAGCAGCCGCTTGCGGTAATGACATTATTGGCAAAAGCAAGCAGACCGCCGGCGATGGTGCCGGTAACATCTGTACTCACCACATCGCAACCCGAGATTGCAACGCGGGCATCGCTCTGGCCAAACAATGCGCCTGCAGTGTTGGCAGCGGTAACGGAACTGTTCTTAATATCTACATTGCTGATTACATTGTCGTAATCCAGCAAAATAGTGTTGGCAAGGATTCCGGAAACTGCACTTCCTCCCTCGATGGCGGCCCCCTCGATTACCAGGTCTTTAACGCTTCCGCTGAGCACATTGAAAAGAGGAGCGGAAAGGTTGCTGATAGTATGGTTTGCGCCGTCGAATTCAACGTAACGCCTGTATGGTTCCTCGTTGTTCAGGGGAACCCAGGTTTCTCCCGTCAGGTCTATATCGGCATCCAGCTTGCAGCAGCGCACAGATCCGTCTGCGAGGTCTCCCGCGAGGCTGAACAGCTGCTCCTTGGTCTGGATAATCCAGGGCAGGGCTTTGGTTCCCTTACCGCCGGCATAGTGCTCGTTGACGGAATCGTCGGACCAGCCGCTGCCGGAGAGGGTGAAGAGGTTCACCACACCCGCCTTCAGAACCGCATCCTTGGAGAACAGGGCATCGCGGCTCATGGATTTACCTGCGCTGTAAACAGTTATATAGAGGGTTGAACCCGCAGCAACTGCAGCTTCATTGCAGGAAGTATTGAACCATGCCACCAGGGTGCCGTCATCAACGGTGCAATCCTGGAAGTTCAGGCGGATTTTGCTGCTTGCGCTCTCTGCGGAATTTCCGGCAAAGAACAGATCTGAATCTGCACTTACCACCACTGAATCGAGCTGAGTAATCTCTGCAGGGAGGTCGAGGGTGAGCTTAAGCACGCCGGACTGGCTGAGGGTGCCTCCGTGCTCCTGCGCCCAATCCTGATTGAAAGAGAAGCTTGTGTAAGCATCCACATCCTGAAGCGCTGCGATATACTGCAGATGGTCGAGGTTGTTGTTGCCTCTCTGAACCTGCTCGTTGAAATCGATATCTTCGCTCTCTCCGCCGGGATAGAGGATGGTGAATTTAGAGCCTTTTACGGCCATTCCCACAAATTCGGCTTTCTTGGGGGTAAAGCCTTCCTTAATCTTAAAGATTTCAGTGGTCTCGCCGATAACTGTAATCTTGTCGCCGGCATTCCAGGTCCAGGACAGAACAGTCTTTACGCCGCCGCCCTTGACTTCTGCATCGGCATCGTCCGGAAGAACCGCGGTAATGGTCACCAGATCCCCGGGGGCCGGAAGTTCGGGCTCCACCGCCTTGTTACAGGAAATGACTGCAGCAAGGACCGACAAGGCTATGATATATTTACTTGTTTTCATAATCCGGTGAATTTTTAGTTATAGAATTCGTGTTCATCGTAATCAGGGAGCTGGCCTCCTGCATACTCCTCGGCATCTCCTTCGGAGGCAGATGCCGATTTAAGCACAGGGAACGGTCCGCTGAAATCCCAGATGACACCGCTCCAGCCAAGATTTCTGGCAATGGAAGAAACGGTTGCTCCTGCAGCTGCGGCTTTTCCGTGATAGGCAAAGTCGTAGGTATTGCTGGAACTGCACGTCAGCGGGCTGCCCGGGCCGGCATTGGCCTGATCTGTCAGCTTATAGCCGAGTTCTATATTCCTCGGACTCTCCAGGAAATCCAGATCGGACTTGCGGAAACAGTTGGCAAGGAAATTCTTGACTGCGGTATATCCCACAATGGCACCATTGCTGTAATGCTCGTTTTTGTCTGTTGCAGTAGAGTGGATGAATTCGTTCCAGGCAATGCAGCCCTCGATGTGATCGTTGGGTTCATTGGTATCGTTGTTGCCCTTGGCATCGAGATTGGCGTGGCCGAGGATACCTCCAAGCTGATATGAGCCTTCCACCTTGGCAGTGGAATAGCAATTGTAAATCTCGGAACCTGCCTTGATAAGGCCGCCGCCGATTCCACCAACCATCTGAACGGCTTTCACCGAACCACTTGTCCAACAGTCGCTTACATAGGAGACACCGTGATCGTAACCGAAGAGGCCTCCTACATAGTTTTCGTCACTTTCAATCTCTACATCGGCGGAACAGGCAATTACCCTGGCACCGCACAGGCGTCCGAAGAGACCGCCGGTCCCGTTCTTATTGCCGGCCGGAGAATGAACCCTGCCCTGCACGTGTACGCGGGTAGCCGTGCCGGGCAGACCTGTAGTACCACAGTAGCTGCCTACAATACCGGTAGCTCCGCCGGATTCGTTGTCTATCACTGCATTGGTGAAGCTGACATCGTAGCAGTTGCCGTAAAGCACTCCGAAGAAGGAAGGATAGTTCGGCCAATCACAGGTAAAGTTGTCGATGGTGTGTCCGTTGCCGTTAAAGTCTATAAGCTTCTTGTAAGGCTGGCTATAGTTGAGAGGAACCCACTTCTGCCCGGCCATGTCTATATCGGCCTTAAGGGCGAAGTACACCATTACGTCGTCTTCTCCGAGTTTTTCCACCATACTCTTTAGATCGGCGGCAGTATAGAGGTTATAAGGGTCGTCCTTGGTGCCGGTACCGGCATCGGGCGCCACCTGCACCTGCTTGAGGAAGATGTATGCATAAGGATTTGCAGACAACTCCCAGTTGTCGGTGCCGTTCACCTTGTCGATAATCAGGGGAAGGAGGTAGGTTACACCGTCTTCCAGCCCAATGGTGGAGAGCTTGAGTTTTGCAGTGGAGGATGACACTCCGTAGCGGGGCATCATAACCTGATTGCTGGTGAATTCATAGGCGGAGCCGGGGCACATCTCGTAATTGGTTCCGTTGGCTTCGTTATAAGCATCCACGACAGCTTTGTCTGCAACCTTGAAAGACATGGTCAGGAAGATGTCCGAGACGCTGCCGTTAAGAGTATCGGCATACGCCCGCACGTCTACGACTTTGCTCTTCCCGGGGAAGACCTCTGTCACTCCCTCCACTCCGGTTACCCCAGTGTAGAACATGCCCTTCATCAAAGATATGGGCTGTTCTTCTTCACCCTTGGTACAGGAGGCTGCAACAAAGGTGAGGGCAAGCAAGATATAGGAAATATATTTTTTCATATCGCTCTTAATTTAGAAATTTAAACCGTCGTCCCAGCCGGGATTCTGAGTAAGGGCGCCGTCGGTCAGGCTCCTCTCGTTCTTGGGGATGGGGTACAGGTAATTGCGGTCTTCATGCCAGATACCGGGCATATTCTTGTGAGGATTCACATAGCCGGAATCGCCGTTGCTGAGGATGATATCCGTGCCTACGCAGTAAGAGAGCTTGGCAGTGGTTTTGGGAGCCTTGCCGTCTACCTTCTGAGCCTCGGTATAGAGCATGAGGTCCAGATTGCCGTCTCCGTCGAAGTCGTATTCGCTGGGCTTTTCGCCAATCTTCTTGAAGTACATTCCATAGAACTGCTTCTCGAAAATCTTGCCTTCTTTCCAGCGGATAATGTCGTAATAACGGCGGCCTTCCTGGCAAAGCTCGATGCTGCGCTCGCGGCGAATCTCGAGGATAACGCCCTTATTGGCGCCGGTCACGTTCTGATATCCGCCCCACTCCTCATTGGTAAGGAAAGGATCGGGATCGGCATTGGCATCATTCATATTCAGGTGAGGCATACCCACGCGGTCGCGCAGTTTGTTGACGGAAATGTCCAGGTCGTTCTGTTCGAGGGTTCCAAGTTCAGCCTTGGCTTCCGCATAGTTCAGCATAATCTCGGCCGCGCGATATATGATAAGGTCGCAATCGGAACCGTTGTAGATATCCTGATCTACGGTAGTAACGTACTTGA
The DNA here is from genome assembly GCA_017615135.1 of Bacteroidales bacterium. Taxonomy (GTDB): domain Bacteria; phylum Bacteroidota; class Bacteroidia; order Bacteroidales; family UBA932; genus Cryptobacteroides. The sequence continues at coordinate 6,095 of JAGAAU010000002.1, forward strand.
TGGGCTGATAGCCAGTCATGGTAGCGTTCAGGTCTGTAGCCACGGACACCTGGTTTTCGTCTCCAAGGCGGAAATAACCGGGAGTACGGATAGACTGGGCCAGACGGGGGTCGCGGTCCACCACTTCCTCTGTATATTCCATAGTTTCCCAATCCGGCTTGCCGGTAAAGCGGCTGCCGTCCTTGCAGAGGTAACTGGCAACCAGCTTCTTGGTCATTCCGGGCTTACCCATGGAAGCCACAAGCATGGTATAGTTGGAATTGTGATAAACACCATAGGTAAGGTTGTAGTTGCGCGCAAGGATTACCTCGTCCATCAGCTCAGTGGCATTATTGGTGGTGAACAGATTGTAATATGCAGCGTCCGGACCACCGATGGTGCGGATGGAATACGGGCTGGTGGTTATGAACTCCTCTGATGCCTCCACGCACTTTTGGAGATACCATTCGGCACTCTTCGCGTCCTTACCAAAATCAATTTCCGTATGATACTTGCGGAAGGTTCCCTCAAAGAGGAGGAAATTGGATTTCAGTGCAAGGGCCGTCCACTTGGTAACCTCATAGGCACTCTTGGCACCGGGCAGATTGTTGTATGCAAAATCAATGTCGTCAATCATCTTTCCCATGATGAAATCACGACTGTCGCGGGGACGGTTGAGCTTCTCGACATCGGTTGAGCCCACCTGGGTATCGTACCAGGGAACCTCGCCGAAGCGCTTAACTTTCTCGAAGTAGAAATACGCACGGAAGAACCTGGCAAAAGCCTCGTAGTAAGTACGCGTCTGTTCATCCTTGCAGTTGGGCAGGTAATCCAGGATGGTATTGATGTTCCTGAGCGCTCCCCAGCTCCAACCGCTTACGTTCTCGGGAGTAACCTGGTCGCGTATCTCGTCGAGCATGGTCATTTGGATATAGGAATCGGAATTCTCTATGTAAAGGCTCGTGCCGGGGAAATTGCCGTACAGGTTAATCGAGAATGCCTTAAGCTCCGCATCGTTCTTGAAGAACGTATCTGCGGTCATCTGGTTCTTGGGCAGAATGTCCAGCATATCGTCGCAAGAGACGAAAGACAGACCGGCCAGAATTGCTATAATTGGATAAAATATCTTTTTCATGGCAGCATTCATTAAAGAGTGATATCGATACCGAACATAAAGGTCTTCTGCCAGGGATAGATGCTGAGGTTGGTGTTGGTCATAGCCATTTCAGGATCTATGTATTTAGAATGGAGACCGGGGGCGAAGTAGAAGAGATTCTCTCCGGTAAAGTAGATACGCAGTTTCTCGATTTTGGCCTTGCGGGTAGCCTTCTGCGGAATGATGTAGCCGAAGGTAAGGTTCTTCAGACGCAGGTAACCGATGTTCTGCAGATAGCGGTCGTTCTTGACACCCAGTTCACGCTGTCCGTTCATGGCAACATAGCCACGGGGACGGGGGAAGTATGCATCGGGGTTCTCTTCCGTCCAGTACATGGTATGGAAGTTCTTCGGGATGAAGGTGGTGTAAGGACGGGCGTAAGGTCCCCAGAAGAAACGGGCGTCCTCTCCAGGATACCAGTCCATATGGCCTATGCCCTGGAAGAATATTGAAAGGTCGAAACCATTCCAGGATGCACCGAGATTAACGCCGTAGTTGAACCGGGGCTGGCTGTTACCGATAATCTGCCAGTCTCCGCTGTCGCCCACGCGCTCGCTGCCCTTGTCTATCTTGCCGTTGCCGTCGATGTCTGCGAACTTAAGGTCGCCGGCCCTCAGGCCCTTCTCTTCTCCGGCGCTGGAGTTGATGATAGCATTTACGTTGCTCTGGTTTACAGTATAGTTCCTGGCTTCCTCGTCGGTAGCGAAGAGACCGTCTACGTGGTAACCCCAGATTTCACCGTAGGTCATTCCTTCCCAGTAATTCTTCTCGAAGAGTTTCTTGGGGTTGTTGAAACGGGTGATACGGGAAACATAATCACTGAACAGCACACTCACGTTGTAGTGGAAAGGCTTGCCGCCGAGTTTAAAGCTGTCTTTCCAGCCCAGGTTGAATTCGTAACCCATGGTGCGGAGGTCTGCCACATTCTCCTTGGGAGCCGAGCTGTAGCCATAGGTGGCAGGAAGCACGTCGCCCACGGTGAGCATGTCCTTGGTGTCGCGGATGTAACCTTCAGCCGAGAAGTCCAGACGGCCGTTCAGGAAGGTCATGTCTATACCGAGGTTCTTCTGGATTGAACGTTCCCAGGTAAGACCCGAAGAAACGGGTTTGGCGATTGTAGCGACGGAAGGATTGGCTCCGCCCAGCAGATAACTGGACTTTCCGCTGGTATCCACGGTACGGATGGCGGGATAGTACTCACTAAGCTGCTGGTTTCCAAGCTGACCCCAGGAGAAACGGATCTTTAAGTTGTCCCAGTATTTCTTAAGGGGCTGGAAGAAAGGTTCCTCGCTGATTCTCCAACCGAGTGAAACCGAAGGAGAGAATACCCATCGGCTGTTGCGAAGGAAGCGGGAAGAACCGTCGTAACGGGCGTTGGCCTCAATAAGGTAACGGCCCTTGTAGTCATAATTCACACGGGCAAAGTAACCGGCGGTCCTGTATTCGTTCTGTCCACCGCTTACATCGGTACGCTTGTTGCCCTCATCGTCGGAACCGGTAAGGTCGAGGTCGACGAGAGTATCCGAGTACAGGTTGTAACCAATCGCCGTAATGTCCTTGAGCCACTTGGTCTCATAGTTTACACCGGCCATAATCTTGAAGTTATGGGCCTCTTTCCAGCTATGCTCGTAAGTGGCATAGAGGTTGGCGGCATTGTAGATATTGGTGTTGGAAGTCTCGGTAAGTTTATTCTCGAACACGCCGGTAGACATTGTCTCAATGACACCGGGAACCTTGGAATAGGTTCCGTTGGTGGCCCTGTTCACATAACGCTTGTAGTACAGGGTGTATGTGTAGTCTCCCTTGATGGTGAAGCCCTTGAACGGAGTGATGGTAATATCGACCGTATTGCTGAGGTTGTCTACCACATCGTTATTGACATTGTTGCCAAGAAGTAGCATGTCCAGACCGTCCATGATGGTGTATCCGTTGTAGTTGGTCAGATACACAGCGGTTCCGTCGGGGTTGGTTACGGGATAGCTCGCAAGGGCATGCACCGTACTCTTGCTGAAGTTGTTCTTGATACCGCTCTGGCCGGGATAAGAGAACGAGCTGTTGAAGTAGCTCAGGTTGTTTCCTATACGCAGCCACTTGGTAACGTCAATTCCGAGTTTTGCACGGAGGTTGTAACGGTTATACTTGTCCGGTTTAACCTTGAACATACCCTGTTCGTAGGTGTAGCCTCCGGAAATGAGGTAATCTACGTGCTTGGTGGAACCGGACAGCGAAATGGAATGGCTGGTGGTGGGCTTGATGTCGTTGTACATCTCGTGCCACCAGTCTGTGTTCGCATAGTAGTTGTAGGTATCGCGGCCGCTGCGCTGGTCTATCACCACCCAGGGACGGGAAGGATCCTCAACCTTGTCGTTGCGGCGGATCCAGAGTTCCTGCATGTCTTTTTCGGTGTAGGTGGCATACTGAGTGCCGGCATAGGTCTTCCAGAAGTAGTTGTTAAGATAGACCGAATAGTAACCGCGGGTTTCCCATTCAGTGCTCGTGGTAGGAGCGGTGAAGCCTCCGCGTCCGCTGTAGTGGATGGTGGGCATTCCTTCCTTATCCTTGCCGCCGTTCTTGGTGGTGACGAGAATCACACCGGCGGAACCCTTTGCACCGTAGATGGCCGCGGCTGCTGCATCCTTGATGACGGAGATGTTCTCCACATCGGCGGGATTCACAAACTGGAGATTTCCTTCCGCACCGTCTATGAGCACGAGAGGCTCTCCTCCGTTGATGGAGTTCCAACCACGGATATTAAGTTTTGCGGCCTCGCCGGGACGTCCGTTGGCAGAGGTAACGTTCAGACCGGGAACCGCACCCTGGAGCATGTGGGCCACGTCGAGGGCGGAACGGTCCTTGATGGCTTCCGCCTTAACTACCGAAACGGCTCCGGTGAGGTTTGTCTTCTTGGTGGTACCGTAACCCACTACGATTACGTCGTTTATCATCTCCGTTTCCGGTTCCAGGGTTACGTTAAGTTCAGCGGAACGGCCGACTGTGACTTCCGAGCTCTTGTAACCAAGGGAAGAAATCACCAGTACAGTACCTGGTGCAGCTGAAATTGAGTAGTTTCCGTCAAAGTCCGTGGAAACGCCCGTGCTGGTGCCCTTAATGATAACGGCAGCGCCGGGAACCACTTCTCCAGTGGAATCGATGACTTTTCCGTGAATGACTCCGGCCTTGGGAGCGCCTTCGTCACTCACCCCGCTCTTCGCAGGCATCGCTTCTGCGCCCTGTCCCGCCTGTGCACCGCTTACCGTATTGGCAACGGCCACAGAACTGACAAACAGCAACATGAGAACGATGAGTCCTGATTTGGTTTGCAGTTTCATGAACGATTAAAGTTAAAATTATAGGTTATCAATTTGACAAATATAAAAATTATTTTGATATCCCCGCTTCTTTTGTACCGGTAGTCAGCCCGGACTTTATCATAGACTTCATCAGAGTATTGCCGTTCTGCTCCCAGAGGTTGCGCATGTATTCCGTGAAATCACTCCCCTTGCGCTGCATCTTGCGGAGCTGCCGGTAATCCCGGTTCCAATGTTTCATTTTTTCATTGTGGGTGGCATCTTTGGAAAAACGGCAGGATTCACGGAATCTCACCTTCATATTGTATTCCCCCGTTCCCCACATGTTTGTACCTCCTGTGACCGGCATATACGAGCGTGGAACCACGAAACAGTCGCCGTTTAGAGTCACATAGGAAGTATCAATCTTAACCCCCTCCGGGGCCGCACCTTCTGCGAGGAGTTTGCGGTTGCGGTCTATTGCAGCCCGCGAGTAGGTATAAACCTCCGTCCCGGAAGGAATATCAACCTGCATCTTGAATTTTCCAAGCTCCTCATCTTTCTGAATCATAACCGCTTCGTTAATCCAGGAAGAAGAAAGGGACAAATCCATCCCTATGGTCAGATGCTCGCGCTCGGCATAAGAGAACTTATTGTTCCTCTTTGAACCGGCCGCCCCTTTTGCAACAATGCCGTTGGCACCGAGATTCGGCAAATGACACTCATACGGATGGAAAGCAATCGTATCCACCACCAGATAGAACTTGCTGTGCTGAAAAAGATGATACAGACGGCTGGTATCTATACTGCACGAGAGGAACAGCACTTCGCGACCGTCCCTTACACCCCTCACCCGGACTCCGTCGAAATTTATGTTTGAAGGGTCGAGCGCCCCGAAACGGGAATTCTCTGAATAGAAATCCTTCAAGCCCCGGATAGACGAGATACTGTCTGTGTAATTGCATTCATTCTCTATCATCTTGAGCCAGGCTTTCTTCTGCGTCTTCCGCAGGTTAATAAGCTTGACCACTTCAGTGGCCGCCACATCTACAAGGGCGGTAACACCAGCCTGTCCGGCAGAAAGAAGCATCCCGGCAAGGATACTTCTGGTATCTCCATCCTGTTCCTGAATTTTCTCAACCGTCTCGTTAATCATCTGACGTCTTTCAGGCGCCATCTGGAGAACCTCCACGGTCCAGGAGTCGGTTTCCTGGGCAAACAGTGAAGTATAAACAGTCATCAGGAGAAGGATTGCTTTTAACTTTTTCATAGGGCGTCTATAAGGATAAATGCGTTATAAAACTTAGGGTCGGACAAACTGACATTTTCTGTAACGTTCTGTCCGGCAAGGGTTTTGGGATTAAATTTTCTCACATTAACCGGGAACCCGGCTCCGTTGTTATCGTCTACAAGGGACTGCCTCGCTGCAAAAAATGCATCGTGAATATCCATCCCCCGGACCAGATTCTCATGGAAAAGAATCATCATTTCAGCGGAGGGTATGTCCATCACGTCCCATAAACTGATTACCATCGCTCCGGCTCCTGCATTCTTCAATCCCCTCTGGATTCCATACACGCCATCACCGGTCACTTCGCCCAAAGCGCTCTGGCAGGCCGACATTATCACCAGATCTGCCTTAGACATATCCAGGGTGGAAATTTCAGCTGCAGAAAGTATTCCGTCGAGCCTGGAAGGATTAAAAGTCCCATTGCGCAGGGAATTCGCGGCACCTGAAAGAATTACGCTCGTCTGCGACAGGCTCTCATCGGTCAGGCAAGGCTTCAAATCAGTACCCTGAGGCATCCCGGAGGCGGCAAAGAACCCGTGAGTAGAAATATTGACAATACTGTACTCACCCAGCAATGAACGGACTTTCTGCTCTGTTGCATCATTACCCGTCAACAGTGAGTCTGAAGGGCAGGCTCTCAGAGCCAGGATTCTCTCCACCTCTGATTTTGTTGCCGGCAAGGGAGCAATCCGGGCATTGGCGGCAGAAAGATAGTAATATGCAAGCGCATCATTCTCCCCGACCGCACCGTTAACTCCACTCATATATCTGAGGCCCCCCACTATTAGAGCGGAATCGAGCCTTGGCTTTCTTTTCAGCACTATCTGCCGGGAGGAGGATAAACGATAGAATTTCTTTTTCTCGAGAGCGGCGGGAAGCAGATACTCCACCGGCCATTTATGAAGCAGCCCGTCCGGAGAGAAGTAAACCGAGCCGCTGCTGCCAATCGCAGCCTGCAGTTCTGATGTCCAAAGCTGATTTTCAAAACCTTCCTCACCATAATGGGTGAAAGGCACCCAAATCGGGACGCCCTTTTTCCGGACAAGCACCGCCCCGAGCTTCTGAGCCCCGCCTTTTTCATAATGGATAAATTCTATCGCACAACCATCTTCCGGAAGACTCTTCTGAACATCTTTCCAATTGATATTCAAAGTGTTAATTGCCTGTGGATTACGATCTACGGCATTCAATTGAAGAAGCAGCCCCTTACTGAACAGGGCTACATCAAAAATAAATCCCGGGTCCTGTCCCTCCAGTTGGAAACAGTCTGTAACAAAGGGACGCATGCGCAACCAATAATCCTGTCTTTCTGCAGGAGTCATGGTCCTCAACACCCCGAGCGCATCAGCTCTTCTCCATTCATAAAATCTTTTATAGAGTGGCAGCGCCAGCTTTGCACAGTCTTCTTTTTGGGAAAGCATCAGGATTTTTGCCTTTTTACGCAAAGACTCGTAGTATTTCTCCGAGCCTTCGGGAAACTGCGAGACCAGACGGTCGGCAATAGCCAAAGCCATATCGTCCATCTTCAAGCGGGCAAGGCACATGGCCTTCTGCATCTGAAGGTCCAGCCAATCGTAGTAATCCTTGTCCCCCTCAACGAACACTCCGTTCAAAAAAGCCTCCTCATAGGCATTAAGCGCAAAAAGTACATTTTCATACGCTTCCATATAGCGCCCAGCCTTATAATACAACTGGGCAAGTTCGCGCCGTATTACCGGAGCCTTGTCAAAGTCGTAGCCGAAAGGGGAATACCAGGCCTTGTAGATATCCAGCGCCGCCAGGAAATACTGCTCTGCCGCAGCATAAGATTCGGCATTCAGATTACTGTTTTCATAATGCCAGTCGCCCAATAATTTGTAAAGGTCGGCCGTATATTCAAGATTGTCATTCAAGGTAAGGAGGCCGGCCTGACGCTGTTCCGAAAGGACCTTCTCAAGCTTTTCCCCAGCTGCCAGGATGCCGGCCCGGTTGCTGCGAGCATACTGGCGGTTGCCCTCGGCTACCAGCTGCTCTATCTCATTTTGTGCCGTCGAGCTGAATGGCAAAAAAATCAACAGCGATATGGCCAGCGTCCGCAAACTCATCTTCCGCGGGTGTTATGGTTCAGAATCACGAAGTACTGGTCCCTCGTGCCGCCCCTTACATTGATTGTCAGAGGGATATTCAAATCTATCCCCGAGGGTTCAAGATTCACGATAAGTATGCCATTGCCGGCATCATGAAAAGGGACAGGCACCCCTTCGTTTACAGCAATCGATGCAGACAGGTCTCCCCCGTCTGCATCAAAGGCTACCAGCACGAAGCACTGGCGGCCCTCCCTGCCATAAACGGTATATGAAACCTCCGTGCCGGCATGTACCGAATGTTCGTAAAGTGAGTACTGGTACCTTTCGTCTTCCCCATTCAACATATCTCCATGCACATGCAGGGGTTTCCGACCGGTAACAATCGAAGACAACAGACGATTGAGCCCGAAACCGGGAACTCCGTCGGACGGACTGCATTCGCGTCCGCGCACATACCTTGTTTCATTCATCGGGGTCCACTCCGTATCAGGGGACAGAAGTTCCCGGACATGATTGAAGGATACCTCGTCTGCCTGCCTCAGCTCGCATACGGCCCCAACGAGGAAATTCAACTCAGAATCTGTCTGCACCTGGGCAAAAACCGCAGCAGACATCATCAGCATAGGTAATATCAGCCGAAACTTACTCATTGTGCTTCCTGCATTAATTCGGGCCAGAAATCCTCAAAA
>JAGAAU010000027.1 GCA_017615135.1 Bacteroidales bacterium
GCGGACGGTGGTCCTGATGAAGTCCAGCGCGTCGTAGCGGGTGGCTCCTGGAATCATTGCCGTAACTATCAGCGACGACATGCGCTCGCCGAAGCTGACTATCTCGCATCTGGTCCTTTCCGGCAGCACGCGCAGGCTGAAAACTCCTTCCAGCAGGGTGCGGAGCTGTTCAAGAAGGCCGTCCACGGCGCCGATGAGCCCTTCTTCCGCTCCGGTGCATTCGTTTATGATGTTGTGATGGCGCAGCCTGATTGCGGCGTATATGTCGCGGAAGGATTCATCTCCCTTGGCGGCCCTGCAGGATGCGTCCAGGAGCTGGTCTGTTATTCCGCCGAGCGCGGAAGCCACCACTATAACCCCTTCCTTGTGTGATTCAATTATGTTTTTTACGTTTCTCAGCGGCTCCGGACTACCTACCGAACTGCCTCCGAATTTCAGTACGTTCATACGATGAGTAAATAATCCTTCAAATATGAAGAATTATTCTGACAATTCCAAGGAGAATTTGATAGTCTTTACGGTCGGGTTTGGCCGTTGCCGGTGATGAGCCATTTGTAGGAGGTGATTTCCTCCAGACCCATAGGTCCGCGCGCTCCGAGCTTCTGGGTACTGATGCCGATTTCTGCGCCAAGCCCGAACTGTGCCCCGTCTGTGAAACTCGTAGGAGCGTTCACATACACGCAGGCGGCATCTACGGCCTGTTGGAAGAGGGCTGCGTTGCCTGCATTTTCGGTGACGATGGCCTCGCTGTGGCCGGAGCCGTAGCGGGCGATGTGGCCGAGGGCTTCGTCTATGCTGTCAACGGTCTTTACCGCCATCTTGTAATCCATGAACTCGGTGCCGAAACTATGTTCGTCGGCGTGCTCCAGCAGGCTGTGGTGGCCTTCCAGCGCGGCGTAGGACCGTTCATCCGCGCAGAGGGTAACCTGCGGCATCCCGGAAATCAGCGCAGGCAGGTCCGCAAGGCGCGATGAGTGGATTATCAGGCAGTCCAAGGCATTGCAGACGCTCACCCTGCGGGTTTTGGCGTTAGTTACGATGCGACGGCCCTTCTCCAGGTCTCCGGAGGCGTCGAAATAGGTGTTTACCACTCCGGCGCCGGTCTCGATGCAGGGGACTTTCGCATTGTCGCGCACAAAATCTATGAGTTTGCGGCCGCCTCGGGGAATTACAAGGTCTATGTAGCCTGTTGCCTCGAGCAGTTCCCTTGTGGATTCATGGCCGGCGGGCAGCAGGTTTACGGCATTGGCGTCCAGCCCGCGGCGCTGCAGGACTTCCTTGATGAGGGCAGTTGCGGCGCTGTTCGATGCCTGGGCGTCGCTACCGCCCTTGAGGACGCAGGCGTTGCCGCTCTTGAAGCAGAGGGAAAAGACATCGAAAGTTACGTTAGGACGGGCTTCGTAGATTATGCCGATAACCCCGAAAGGGACGCTTATCTTCCTTAAATGTAGCCCGTTGGGAAGAGTCCTTTCCAGAAGGATGCGCCCTAGCGGAGAGGGGAGACCGGCTACGTTGCGCATGTCGGCTGCGATGCCTTCCAGCCGCTCTTTGCTGAGTTTCAGACGGTCGTATAGCGGGTTGGACGGATCCATCCGCGCCAGGTCTTCACCGTTCGCGGCGAGCAGTTTTTCCGCGCCGGCTTCCACTGAGTCTGCCAGGTCAATCAGAAGGGCATTGCGTTCTTCGTCCGTAACGGCAGCTATGCTGCGTGCTGCAAGCACAGCATTTTGGAATATGGGATTCATTTTTTCGTGGGGATGAATTCGGTGTGGACAGCTTCCTGCGGATTTGTGGCCAGGCTGACGAGTATACCGTCGCGGCGTCCGTTCGCCAGAATCACCCTTACTCCTGATCCGGCGAGTTGTTTTGCCACTTTATATTTGGTTTGCATACCGCCCCGCCCGGCACTGCTGCGCTTTGCCCCGATGCAGGAACTGAGGTCGTCTTCCGGCTCGATCCGAGCCACTACGCGGCTCTCCGGATCTGCCGGGTCTCCGTCGTACAGGCCGTCTATGTTGCTGAGTATCACGAGGGTATCTGCGCCCATCATGGTTGCTACCAGGCCGGAAAGTTCGTCGTTGTCGGTGAACATAAGTTCAGTGATGCTCACCGCGTCGTTCTCGTTCACTATGGGCAGCACCCCGCTCTCAAGCATACCTTCCATGCAGCCGCGCTGATTGTCGTATTCCTCACCGCCTTCGAAGTTCTTCTTCATGGTGAGAATCTGGCCCACGGCTATGCCGTAATCGGCAAAGAGCCTGTAGTACTGGTCCATGAGCCGGACCTGGCCCACCGCGGCGTACAGCTGCCGCTGCTGGACTTCGTCCAGGGCGGGAGCAGCCTTGGTCAGGCTCCTCCCGCACGCCACGGCGCCGCTGGTTACAAGAATAACCTCGATGCCGTTCTGCCGCAGGGCCTGAATCTGGTCTGCAAGGGAAGAAACCCGGGTAATGTCCAGGGTTCCGTTCTCCCTGGTGAGCACGTTGCTGCCCACCTTAATTACTATTCTTTTCATTTGATTCCGGCTTTGAGTCCGTTTACTACTGCGGCGCTGAAGCCGCTTTCTTCCATGGCGTTGAGCCCTTTGATGGTGAGCCCGCCGGGCGTGGTTACACGGTCGATTTCCTCCTCGGCATGAGTTCCCTTCTCGCTCAGCAGGCGGGCGGCTCCTTCTACGGTGTCGCACACGGCTTTGCAGGCGGTTGCGGGCGGAATTCCGAGCTCTACGGCACCTTCCACGGCAGCGCGTATGTAGCGCAGCGCGTAGGCTATCCCGCAGGAGGTCACGGAGGTTCCGGCAAGCATTTTCTCTGCCGGTAGGACTATTGCGCTGCCCATGTGCTCCATCAGTTTTACGACAGTTGCAGTTTCTGCTTTAGAGGCTCGTACCGGCGCAATGATTGTGGCGCTTTTGCCGATTTCGGCGGCAGTGTTGGGGATGGCGTAAACTATGGGTATTTTACCGGGGAAAAGTTCTTCCAGTTTCTGCGCGCTTACGCCCGGGGCGAGGCAGACCAGAGTCTGCGTTTCTGCGTCCAGTTCCGCCGCAATCTGGGTGGCTATTTCATCTATCAACCAGGGCTTTACGGCAATCAGTACAAAAGTGGCGCCGCATACGGCGGCAGCGTTGTCCAGTGTCGTGTTGAAGCCCGCGGCTTCAAATTTTTCCAGGGATTTGGAATGGGCTGCGGTAAGGGTAATGCATTCAGCCGGCACTCCGCCGCGCACCAGCCCGCGCGCCACGGCACCCCCGAGGTTTCCGGCTCCTATAAGACAGATTTTCATGTTTCCAACAATAACCTTGCGAATTTAACGAAAAAAATTGACTATCTTGCGCATTATGAAAAAACTCGTCTATAGATCGTCGCTACGGCGACTGCAGTGATCGCTCTGTTCACCTCTTGTTACAACGATTCATCCATTCGGGAAGATATCAACAACCTTTATACTATCGTAGGGGAACTACAGGAAAAGGTGAACCAGGCCAACAGCAATGTTTCTGCCATGCAGGACATTGTCCAGGTGTTGGAAGGCCGCCTGTACATCACCTCGGTCACGGAAACTGCCGACGGCTGGGTTGTTGCCCTGTCTGCGACTAGGGGGCTGCCTTGGGCATAGCGCCAGCGCTGATGCTTGGCGTATAGTGCGGAGGACCGGCTGGATTACGGAGTTGTATGTTGTTCCCGGGAATCTGGTAACGCAGATATACATTTTTTTGATTATTCCGGAACATTGAGTAAATTTGTAGGTTATTGTTGGAAACTTAAGTAGTATATGGGTAATCTCAGGTTTGACGTAGTCCAGGATGCCTTTAAGAAAAAGGTGTTGGATGTTACGGCTCCGGCTATGAGGCCGTCGGAGTACTTCGGCGAACTGGTGTTCAACCGCGACAAGATGCGCAGGTACCTGGATGCCAAGGTTTTCGATGCGCTCGTGGACTGTATCGACAACGGGTGCCCGCTAGACCTTTCAACTGCCGACAAAGTTGCGGAAGGAATGAAGGTATGGGCGCTGGAGCACGGCGTAACCCATATTACCCACTGGTTCCAGCCTCTCACTGAAGTTACCGCTGAAAAGCACGATTCCCTGATGGAATACGACCGTAAAGGCGGCATGATAGAATCTTTCAACGGTAAATCGCTCATTCAGCAGGAGCCGGACGCATCGTCGTTCCCCAACGGAGGAATCCGTGCCACTTTCGAGGCGCGCGGCTACACTGCCTGGGACCCTACGTCGCCCGTATTCATACAGGACGACACTCTCTGCATACCCACGGTTTTCATCTCCTATACCGGAGAGGCGCTGGACTATAAAACCCCGCTTAAAAAGGCCCTGAAGGCAGTTTCCGATGCGGCCCTGCCGATTTGTCAGCTCTTTGACCCGGCAGTGTCCAAGGTGCACTCTTATCTGGGCTGGGAGCAGGAGTATTTCCTGGTAGATGAAGACCTTTACGCTGCAAGGCCGGATCTGATAATGACCGGGCGTACCCTGATGGGCCATGCCTCGTCTAAGGACCAGCAGCTTGGCGACCATTATTTCGCTGCCATCCCCAGCCGTGTGGCGGCGTTTATGAAAGATCTGGAATTCGAAGGATATAAACTTGGGATTCCTCTGAAAACCAGGCACAACGAAGTAGCTCCCAACCAGTTTGAACTGGCCCCCATTTTCGGCGAATGCAACCTTTCCAACGACCAGAACCAGATGATAATGAACATCATGAATACGGTCGCCCGGAAGCATGGCTTCGTGGTGCTTCTGCATGAGAAACCTTTCGACGGTATCAACGGTTCAGGCAAGCACAACAACTGGTCTCTGGGCACCGATACCGGCACTATGCTTCTGGCTCCCGGCAAAGATGCCAGGGGGAACCTGCAGTTCGTTACTTTCTTCGTAAACGTACTGGCGGCGGTGCAGAAGCATAACTCCATTCTGAAAGCAAGCATCGCCAGCGCCACCAACGCCCACCGTCTGGGGGCAAACGAGGCGCCGCCGGCAATAGTTTCCGCATTCCTTGGCCGCACAATGACCGAAGTGCTGCATAAACTCCTGGAACTGCCCTCGGGCACCCCGATAGAGATAGCGGGCAAAAAGGAAACATCGGTCGGGCTTGTGGAGATTCCGGAAATCTTCCTCGACAACACAGACCGTAACCGTACTTCGCCGTTCGCTTTTACCGGTAACCGCTTCGAATTCCGCGCGGTAGGCTCGTCCGCCAACTGTGCCGGAGCCATGACCACTCTGAGCGGAGCCGTTGCCGAGCAGCTGATTGCTTTCAGGAAAGAACTCGACAAAGAACTGGATGCCGGAAAACCGCTTGAGGTGGCAATCATGGATGTGCTCAAGCCCATAATCCGTTCGGTAATAGATGTTGTATGCTTTGAAGGGAACGGCTATTCGGAGGAATGGAAGAAGGAGGCGGCGCGGCGCGGACTGGACACTGAAACCAGCGTGCCGGAGATGATAAAGGCCTTTTCTACAAAGACTTCCGTGGAAATGTTCACTTCCCTCGGCATCTTCTCCGTCAAGGAGCTGGAGGCCCGCAACGACGTCAAGTGGGAGATGTATTCCAAGAAGATTCAGATCGAAGCCCGCGTGATGGGGCGTATGGCGATAAATCACGTTATCCCGGCCGCACTTTCATACCAGAACAAACTGCTGGAAAACGTAACCATGATGAAGGAGACATTCCCGGAGTCATACCTTGAAAAAGCAGCCGTGCCGCTTGAATTTATCGACCTGATCTCCAGCCTGATAAGCGATATCCGCAGAAAGGTGGACGCGATGGTGGAAGCCCGCCGGAAAGCCAATACCCTGGAAAGTGAATATGAGAAAGCGAAAGCCTATCATGCCATTGCCGAGAGCCTGCTTGCTATCCGCCAGCCCATAGACAAGCTGGAAGAGATAGTGGACAACGACCTCTGGCCGCTTCCCAAATACAGAGAAATCCTGTTTATAAATTAAAATTTGCTATATTTGAAGCATTATGAAACTACGCAGCAGCGTTACATTTGAGGGTCGCCGTATGGCGGGCGCGCGGGCGCTCTGGCTCGCGAACGGAATGAAGAAATCCCAGTTCGGCAAGCCCGTGATTGCAATAGCAAATTCGTTTACCCAGTTCGTTCCGGGGCATGTGCATCTGCACGATGCGGCCCAGACCGTAAAGGCGGAAATCGAACGTCTCGGCTTCTTTGCCGCTGAATTCGACACCATCGCGGTAGACGACGGAATTGCGATGGGGCACGACGGAATGCTGTATTCCCTGCCTTCCCGCGACATAATCGCAGACAGCGTGGAGTATATGGTGAACGCCCACAAGGCAGATGCGCTGGTGTGCATCAGTAACTGTGACAAGGTTACCCCGGGAATGCTCATTGCCGCCATGAGGCTGAACATCCCCACTGTGTTTGTGTCCGGCGGGCCTATGGAAGCCGGAGTGGGAGCCAATGGCGCGCACCTCGACCTGATAGATGCAATGATCAAGTCTGCCGATCCTTCGGTGAGCGATGCCGACGTTGCAGACATAGAAAACTGCGCCTGCCCCGGTTGCGGCAGCTGCTCCGGAATGTTCACTGCAAACTCCATGAACTGCCTCACAGAGGCTATAGGGCTCTCCCTGCCCGGGAACGGAACTATACTCGCTACCCACGCTCTCCGCAGGGAACTCATGCTGAAGGCCGCAAGGCAGATAGTGGAGAACACAAAGAAATACTACTACGAAGACGACGAGTCCGTACTGCCCCGCAATATTGCCACACGCAGCGCATTCCTGAATGCGATGACTCTGGACATAGCCATGGGCGGTTCCACCAACACCGTGCTTCACCTGCTCGCAGTGGCTGGAGAGGCCGGGGCCGATTTCAAGATGAAGGACATAGACGCCCTGTCCAGGAAAGTGCCCTGCATCTGCAAGGTGGCGCCAAATACCCAGAAAGACCATATCGAGGACGTAGGCCGCGCCGGTGGAGTGCTCGGAATCATGGAGCAGCTGGCAAAGGGCGGTCTGGTGGACACCTCCGCCGGAAGGGTGGACGGAATGACTCTCGCCCAGGCGATAGACAAATTCAGCATACTGAAGGACAGTCCTTCGGAGGAAGCGCTGCGCATCTATTCCAGCGCTCCGGCCCGCAGGCGTTCCATTGAAATGGCCAGCCAGGATTGCAGCTGGGACAGTCTGGATACAGACCGCAGCACCGGTTGCATCCGCAGTCTGGAGCATGCATATACCAAAGACGGCGGGCTCGGAGTCCTCTTCGGAAACATCGCCAAGGACGGTTGCGTTATCAAAACCGCCGGAGTAGACGAGAGCATCTGGCACTTCGAGGGCCCCGCAAAGGTGTTCGACTCCCAGGAGGCCGCGTGCGAAGGCATACTCGGCGGCTCCGTCAAGAGCGGCGACGTTGTGGTAATCAGCTACGAAGGCCCCAAGGGCGGCCCGGGAATGCAGGAGATGCTTTATCCCACCTCGTATATCAAATCGATGCATCTTGGAAAGGAGTGCGCCCTGATTACCGACGGCCGTTTCAGCGGGGGAACCTCCGGTCTGAGTATAGGACATATTTCTCCGGAAGCGGCGGCTGGCGGCGATATCGCCCTGGTGCGCGACGGAGACATCATAGTGATAGATATTCCGTCCCGAAGCATACGGGTTGAACTTTCCGACGAGGAGCTGGCGGCAAGGCGCCGTGAGGAACTCGCCCGTGGAAAGAAGGCGTTTACCCCTCCTGTGAGGGTACGTACCGTATCCGGCAGCCTCAAGGCCTACGCATCGATGGTGAGCAGCGCCGACAAGGGTGCAAGACGAATAATACCGGAAGACTGATATGGAAGACAAGAAAGGCAGGCGTATAAGCGGCGGGGAAATACTTTTGGAGCAACTCCTCATTCAGGGAGTTGATACTATTTTCGGTTACCCCGGAGGCGCTATAATGCCCGTTTACGACAAACTTTACGACTATCTGGACAGGCTTCACCACGTGCTCGTGCGTCATGAGCAGGGGGCTATCCACGCGGCCCAGGGCTATGCCCGCGTAAAGGGAGTGCCAGGATTTGTGATGGTAACCTCCGGCCCTGGAGCCACCAACGTGATTACCGGCGTGGCGGATGCCATGATAGACTCCACCCCCGTGGTGGTAGTTGCGGGTCAGGTGACTTCCTCCCTGCTGGGTACCGATGCTTTCCAGGAGACGGACCTCATTGGAATGACGACTCCAATCACCAAATGGAGTTACCAGATACGACGGCCGGAGGATGTGGCCTGGGCCGTAGCCCGCGCGTTCTTCATTGCCGGAAGCGGCCGTCCGGGCCCCGTGGTGCTGGATTTTACCC
>JAGAAU010000028.1 GCA_017615135.1 Bacteroidales bacterium
CTGATAGGCTATTTTATTGATAATGAAATACCCTGGAAGGATTACGCCCTGGAGTACTGCCTTACCAAATGGCCTTCCACGCACATCAACCACCAGAAAGCGCAGGAATGGCTGGACCAACGCAAGGGCAAGGCCGGCAGCAAGATTTCAGATGCTACCTCAGAAGACAAAAAGGCGTTCATAGCATACTGTTACGAGGTTTATCTGCAAAAGGTAACTACGGCACTCAAGAAATACGACCCCAACCATCTGTTCCTGGGCACACGCCTGAACCAGTGGAATCACGAGCTGGTAAATTCAGAGCTTTTCAAGGTTGCCGGCAACTACACCGACGTAATTTCCATCAATTTCTATCAACGATGGGAGCCTGATGCAGATGCTATGCGCAACTGGGAAGCCTGGTCCGGCAAGCCTTTCATGATTACCGAATTCTACACCAAGGGCATAGACTCGGGGATGGGCAACACCTCGGGGGCAGGCTGGGTTGTCAATACTCAGACAGACCGCGGACTGTTCTATCAGAACTTCGTAAACCAGCTGCTTAAAAGCAAGGTCTGCGTAGGCTGGCACTGGTTCACCTACATGGACAACGATCCCACCAACACCGGCTCAGACTCGTCGAACACAGATGCAAACAAGGGCATCGTCACTTGGGACTGCCAGCGCTACGATGCATGCATAGAGCAGATGAGCGCCATCAACAACTGTACTTACAATCTGGCAACGTTTTACGACTGATTCGTAATGTTTTTCAAGATTTCGCCAATGTCCTGACCCTGTGGAAGGCCGAGACGTTTGCGAAGGCGATACCTGGCCATCTCGACACTGCGGATTGAAATATTCATCAGATCTGCAATCTCCTTGGTTGACAGGTTCAGTTTGGTATAGACACAAATCTTCATATCTGTCTTGGAGATACCGGGATAGAGCGCCTTGAGCTTTTCCAGCATACCGTCGTAGATAACGTTGAAATATTCCTCCGATTTCTCCCAGTCGCTCTCGTCCGCCAGATATCGGTCTATATGCGATATAGCCCTATTATCTGTGAGCATTGCACGGATTTCTTTAAGCTGATGGTTGCGTTTGGCATTGTTGAAAGTGATGTTCGCCAGCTCCTTACTCTTTGATTTCAAATCCGTCCTCAGGCTTATGCGCTCCTTCTCCCTGAATGTCTGCCACTGATAATAAGTGCGTATGCCATACGCCATTGCGGCAATCAAGAGGACATAGGCCAATATTGCCCAATTGCTCAGGTACCAGGGACGAAGGATGTTCAGTTTAACAGTGCAGCAGATTTCGGGATGGCCCGGTACACGGAACTCTATATCGCAATTCCCGAACGGCAGGGCGGAAATCTGCACAGGACTGTTAAAAGGAATTCTTTGCCATGCATCGGGAATGGAGGAGGTTCGGTACTCTACCTCCCCTTCCATCAGGTTTCCTGCCAGATAAACCTGAACTGTATTCATATCGTGAGGGATGTCTGCACGCCCTTCGCTCAGATCTATGTCCGCTCTCTTCCATGCTCCCAGCGCTTCCAGTTGAGACACCGCCAGGGACTCCACAATACCCTTACCGGGATAACTGAAACGAACCGCTCCGTAAAGACCTGTTGCATAGCAATTTTCATAAATCTGAAAAGGACCGGAAGCGTTTCTGTCTTCCGTAGGGATTCCGTACATACGCCCGAAATCTTCCAGTAAACTGTCTGATTCCAGACTCCGCACAAGGTCCCGGTTTTCTGGGTCAATACAATATGTCTCCCGGTTACAGCAAAATATCAGGCGGCCTTGCAACTGAATGCAATAAACCACATCCCTCTCATCTTTAACCAGCACAAAATCTTTACGGTCTGTCACTTTTCTGTGCTCTATGTCAAGTATAAGCCGGATAAATCCTTTTTGGCTGTCCCTTATCCACAGTTCGTTGTTTTCAACCATCAAGATATGACGGCAAAAACCTGAATAATTCTCTATCATGGACTCGAAGTGCAGCTCATTATCCTCCTGCCGGAACAAGGCCAGTCCGTTGTATGTACCACACACCAGAATCCCGGGGGTTTCACTGCTGCGCGTCATACTCATTATTCCTGTTCCGGTATAAACAGGAGTTGCCTCGCCATCCTCGTTTATAACGAAAAGTCCACGATCGTGAGCAATATAGAAAAGACCGTCAAAACAATTGACGCTCCAAACGGAACCGATGGTGCCCGGAACCGGATATAAATCGCCGTCATCCAGGACAAACGCTCCCTTATTGGCACCCATGAGAAGCCTTCCGTTGTCCATCGGCACAATCCCACGAACACGTCCGAGACGCGCGTCTTCCAGATAGAAGTTATTGGAAGACATGTCCAATCTGGCAACGCCGGATTCCATACCAAGCCATATATCACCGTTAAGGTCTTCGCCAAGTGAGAGCACGGTAACATCGTTGGCCTCAAAACCAACAGTTTCATTGTCTATGAGCCGCCCGTCAGGAGTAGTGGTAAAGAGCCCTCCCCTGGTAGTACCCACGAACAGGAGATTGTCTTCACACGCAACCAAAGACATAACCTTGGCGTCTGCAAGTATTCTATTACTTTCCGGGTGCAGTGCAACGAGGCCGTTCCCATCAAACTCCATCAGCCCGGTACGCTCAAGCGCGGCAACAGTGCGGCCGGCACAGGTAACCATGGCCATTATACGGTCCTGTACCATACAAATCCATTCGAAACTGCCGTTATCATCTATGCGAAAAAGACCGTCGCCATCCTGAACATAAACATCATCATTTACCTGATGCATAAAATGAAAACGATCCCGAGGAAATAAAGTACTCAGCGACTCCGATTCAGGATTATAGACACAAACCCTGCCGTGGCTTTGGAAAAGCACCAACCCGGATTTAGAAATACATACCCTCCAGAAATCCCGGAAATAAGCCGAATATTCACCGATTTCCAGTGGATGATAAGCCATTGAGCCATATTTATCCTCTTGCCACCAGCCATATCCGCAGTTCCCGGCAGAGTAAAGCCTGCGAGAAGATGAATCCCATGCCAGATCCCGCAAGGCGCCGCTTTGGGGCGTATAATACCTGCGAAGCCGGGCACCGTCGAATACGAACAGGCCATCGTTCGTTGCCAGAAAAGTCTGTGGCGCATCACTGAGCGGGCAGACATCCCATACCTGAGACTCGCTAATCACACCGTCGTAATCTGTAATAAAATCCAATCTTCTATGCCCTACACCATGCGCAGCAGAACTTCCCCGAACAAGGCAGAGAAGCAGGGCACAAAATGCCAAAACAGTCGCTTTCTTATTCATAATCAACGACAAATATAAGAATTTATTCGTATGTAGTAGTTTTGTAGGGGTTGAGTCTTTGTACGCTCGCGCGTATAATCCTAATATTGCGGCTGATATTTTTCATCTCACGAACAAACAACACCAAATTTATATGAAAAAACACTATTACATTGTCCCTGACACAATCAGTGAATTGTTGCAGCTGGAATCGCTTCTATGCCAGTCCACTACTACCAGCATCGAAGATTTAATTACTTCCGACGACGAGTTCGACATGTTTTAATCCTGATGCATTATGAAAAAGATATTTACAATTCTGGTCATGACCGCTGCAGTCCTATCATGCAGCAAAGAAGTATCGGTAGATAAAACCACTGCCGGACTCAACACCATTCCTATGAGCTTTACCGTATCCTGCCAGGACAGCAAAGTCTTCATGAATGAGGACGGGCTTAGCCTTTCCTTCGCTCCCGGAGACCGCATATCTGTATTTGCAGACGGAACCAATTACGAGTTTACCACGGAAGAAGGAGGCTCCACGGCTGTTTTCAGCGGCGAAGCGGCGGAGGCGGAAATCTATTATGCCCTGTACCCCTATTCTGAGGCGGCTACAGTTGAAAACGGCACAATAAAGAACATCACCGTGAGCAAGAGCTCTGCAGGGGCCGGAACCGGATCCTTCAATTCCCAAAGGGCTGTGCTCGTAGCGGCTTCCACCTCCAACAGCCTTGAATTCAAACACGTAATGGCGTTTTTGAAAATTACTGTTCCCGAGGAGATTACCGATCTCAAGGAAATCGTGATATTCAACAGGGATAGCGGTTCTTCAAACACCGCAGGAGCTCTTGCCGGCACCTTTAACGTAACCCCTTCTCTTGACGGAGCACCGGAAATCAGCGTTACCGCTCCTGAGTTCCAGACAGGCTTCGTAGGGCCCGACGGCAGCGAGAATCCCGTTCCAGCCGGCGTTTACTACATCCCAGTCCTTCCTGCACAGCTTACCATAAAGAAGGGCATTGACCTCAAAATAACCTTCCACGACGAATTCGTTGGCAGGGCTTTCGACGGCCATGAAAGGAAACTCGAAAGAGCCAACGTTTACAGCCTGGGTACGCTAAAGAAGACCGACGAATTTGTATTCGACGGCTTCGAGTCCGGTGCAGATATATCTTCCGACGATTACACCGGCAATACAGGTGCACTCAAGGTGGTTGCGAACCCGGTACAGACAGACGTCAATCCCAGCAATTTCGTTCTGAAGAACGACATGTCCGGTTCCACCAACCCCACCTCCGGTTACATTCAGGTAAAAACCGCCTCTACCAATGGTTATATCAAATTTCCGTCTTCTGTGCGAGCCAACTACAATAAGATTCGCGTGAAGATGTACCTGGGCACCAATGCCTACTATCCCCGCGCCCGCCGCGGCAGCAATCCGGCCGCACACCCTGCGCTGCTGAACGGAGTTGCCGTTACCGACCAGGCCTCGTGGGAAGCAAATGTCAAGACAGACGACTGGAACATAATGGAGTGGAATATCAGCCAGATAGACGGAGGTTGGACAAATATGACCAATATGCAGACCGTCGAATTCCGTCCTTTCGTAAACTGGGACGGCAACAACATGGATGGTTTCGACGAGACCACCAATAACCGTCTGATATACATAGATGACATAACCTTTATCTTGAAATGAACGTGAAAAAAATGTCCTATATTGCTCCGCAAATCTTTGTGCAGAGCATGTTGTTACCATCGTTTTCTATGCTGCTGAATGCCAGCATAGAGTCTCTGAACAGAAAAGAGGATGATGAAGATTTTGATATGTTTTCATAAATGATGCCCTATGAAAAAGATTTTTGTAATGATGGTATCCTTGACTGCAGTTCTGTCATGTACCAAAAACATATCGATTGAAACTCCCCATAATGAGAACAGTCCGGAACTCGTTCACATGACATTTACCGTCTCGTGTGAAGACACCAAAACGACTTTGAACAGTGACCGTAGCGTTTCCTTTGCCAGCGGCGACAAGATTGCAATTTTTTCGAACGGAACCAGATATGAATTTTCAGCTGAATCTGCTGGACATGAAGTAGCTTTCACCGGCGATATCGAACCTTCGGGAACCTATTATGCCGTGTATCCCTATTCTGCAACCAGCAACACGTCGACAGTCTCAGAAGGCACTATTACTGGCATTTCCGTAAGTAGCGGCTCACAGGGAACCGGTATTGGTAAGTTCAATTCCAAACAGGCTGTGATGGTTGCGGTTACAAACACCGACCATTTGACATTTAAGCATGTGATGGCCTTCCTCAGAGTCACTGTACCTGAAGGAATAACCGACCTCAAGGAAATCGTGGTATTCAACAGGGATAATGACTCTTCCAATACCGCAGGAGCAATCACCGGCACCTTTAATGTAACTCCGTCCGCAGACGACGCTCCGTCCATTGAAGTGACCACGGCGAACTTTCAAGCCGGCTTGGTGGGCCCCAGTGGCAGTTCAAACCCGATGCCTGCGGGAGACTATTACATTCCTGTCCTGCCTGCACAATTGACTGCGAAGAAAGGAATAGACCTGAAACTTACTTTCATGGATAGTTTCATCGGCCGTGCTTTCAATGGTAACGGAATAAAACTTAATCGCTGTCAAGTCTATTACCTTGGCACAGTTACAAAGACTACAGAATATATTTACAACAACTTTGAACAGCAGGTTATTACCGGCTTTTCCGGGAATACAAATGCGTTGTCCGTAGTAGCGAATCCGTTCAAAACCGCATCAAACTCCAGTGATTATGTTCTCAAGGACGATATGTCCGGCTCTACATCATCCACTTCCGGATATATTCAGATTGAAACCGGAACCGATTACGGATATACAAAATTCCCATCCAATGTCCGCAGTAATTACGATAAGATTCGTATAAAGATTTATCTGGGTTCAAATGCATATTATCCTCGTCTCAAGAGGGGGAGCAACACAGCAGCGCGTCCATATAAAATCAATGATGTATTGCTTAACGGCGACCAGGGCATATGGGAGGCAAATGTTAAGACTGACGACTGGAATGTACTTGAGTACAGAGCCAGTGACATTGACGGTGGATGGACTAATTTTACAAACCTCCTCGCTTTCCAAATCCGTGCTTTCGTAAATTGGGGGGACGGTAACACAGGTCGCGATGATACCCACAGTCGAATTGTTTACGTAGACGACATCACCTTTGTCCTTAAATAATTTATGAACAAACTTTTACACCGCCTGAGCATCCTGACGCTGATGGCCGTGGGGCTGATGGTCCACGGAATCGGCGCTTGGGCGCAAGGCACAATTACCGTAACAGGTGTGGTGACCGACAATCTTGGCCCTGTGCCCGGAGTGGGCATCATGGTGTCCAAGACGGCCAACGGCACGGTCACCGACCTGGACGGAAAGTACTCCCTCCAGGTAAGCGAGGGAGACGTGCTCGTGTTCAGTTGCGTCGGATATGCCGATGTGCGCCGGACAGTGGGCAAACAAAGCGTTATTAACGTGACTCTGGCCGAAGATTCCACCCTGCTGGATGAAGTCGTGGTGGTGGGTTATGGCACCCAGCGCAAGGAAAGCGTAGTGGGAGCCATCACCTCCGTCAAGGGCGAAACCCTTGTAAACACCGGCGTCTCCAACATTACCAGTGCCATCTCCGGTAAACTCTCCGGCGTGGTGACAATTCAAACCAGCGGACAGCCGGGCCAGAACGACGCAGAAATCCTTGTGCGAGGAGTTTCCAGTTTCAACGGGAACAGCCCTCTCGTGCTCGTGGACGGTGTGGAAAGGGATTTTTCATCTCTGGACCCTAATGAGGTTGACGATATCTCCGTTCTCAAAGACGCTTCGGCTACGGCAGTCTTCGGTGCCAAGGGTGCCAACGGAGTTATTATCGTAACCACAAAGAACGGTCAGGAGGGCAAACCCAAGCTGGACATTTCCTATTCTTCCGGTTTCTCGAACCCCATCAACATGGCCCGTCACGTGGACGCCTATACCACCATGTCCACAATGAATACGGCCATGATGAACGACCAGAATTTTACAGGCCTGACTTCCCAGGCCGTTCTGGAAGAATACAGGAACCCGTCCTCGCAGATCAATTCCCTGCGCTATCCCGACGTAGACTGGCTTCGTGAGCTCACAAACACCTTTTCACTCACCCAGAATGCCAATTTCAACATTCAGGGCGGTACCCGCTTCGTGAAGTATTTCGCAAGCGTAGGTTATGTGAGGGAAGGCTCCATCTTCAAGAGTTTCAACGACGGCAAAGTGGATTCCAGCTACTCCTACGACAGGGTTAACTTCCGCACCAACCTGGACTTCAACGTCACCCGCAGCACTGTGGTGTCGTTCAAACTTGGAGGAAGCGTGGGTATCAAGAACAAACCGGTTTCCCAGGACGGGGACGAGGGTATGTGGAAGTATATTTTCGGCAGCTCTTCTGCAAAATTCCCCATGTACTATCCAGAGTGGGTACTGGCCCAGGTTCCGGATCTTGACTATCCCGACGCTACCGGCGTCCGGCTTATGAGCGAGGCCGACCAGACCACCGGCAACCCCTACTATCAGTTGATGAAAGGCAGCTTCGTGCAGCAGACGGATACAAAGATATTCTCCGATATCATACTGAAACAGAATCTGGATTTCATAACCAAGGGACTTTCCGTCCAGGCCAAGGTGTCGTTGAGTACCTATTATAAATATAATACCCTGACCACCCAGTACAACCGCCCCAGCTGGTACCTCAACTTCGACAAGATAGGCACCGGCCAGAATCCGTGGAGCCGCACCGGCACCGATGGCTTCTATTACGTGCAGCCGCCTATGTACACGACTGCAGAGAACAGCCTCCAGGGCGGATACTATCTGGACCTGTACTACGACCTGTCCGTCAACTACGCCCGCAACTTCGGCAAGCACAACGTTACAGCCATGTTCCTTTTCAACAGGCAGGAACAGGATAAGGGGTCGGATTTCCCGTATTACAACGAAGCTCTGGTAGCCCGCGCCACTTACGACTACGCGCATAAATACCTGCTCGAGTTCAATATGGGATACACTGGCTCAGAGCGCTTCTCTCCGGAAAACCGCTTCGGATTCTTCCCCTCGGGGGCTATCGGCTGGGTAGTATCGGAAGAAAAGTTCTTCCAGCCCCTCAAGCCGATCTTCAGCAAACTCAAGTTCCGTTTCTCGGAAGGTCTTGTGGGTAGCGATTACGCCAACAACCGCTGGCTCTATATCAGCGAATACTCCAAAGACAGCAACGGATATATTGTGGAAGACAAAGGCGCCAACCTGTTTGTTCAGTGGGAAGAGGCGCTCAAGGGAGACCTGGGTATAGAGATGGGGTTCTTCAACGGAGACCTCAACATCAATGTCGACCTCTTCAACGAGCACCGCAGCAAGATGCTTATCTCCGTTGACAACAACACCCCTATCTGGGTTGGCAACAGCTCCAAAGAGCTCAATAAGGGTGAAATCAAGAAGCACGGTATTGAAGTCGAGGCAGACTACACCAGGCGCATCAACAGCGACCTCCGCTTCCACGTGGGCGGCAACTTCTCCTTCAACGAGAACCGCATCCTCGCATACGACGACGCCCCCTTCGCACTGGAGCACCAGAAGAAGGTCGGCACGCCGCTCGGATCCCAGACCAGCGGGGCCTATCTTATTGACGGCGAGTATCTGACCTCAATTGATGACATTCACTCCAACTTCCTGCCGGTAAATGTTTCCAACGTTGTGGTGGGAGACTATAAGTTCCTGGATTACACCGCAGACGGCCTTATAGATAAGGACGACCTTACCCGCATGATAGGCTCGCTCTATCCTCCCATCGCATATGCCATAAAGGGTGGCGTGCACTGGAGGGGCCTGGATGTGAACATCCTGTTCCAGGGCTATGCCGGTAAGTATGTGAATTACGACCAGATGTACGAATGGGAGTACTACAAGGGCAATTTCCGCCTGCATACATCTTCCGCAGATTACTGGTCGCCCTCCCATACAGACGGTACCCACGCCACGGTTCATTATTCCACCTCGTCGTTCCCCAATATGGCCTGGTCTGGATATAATGAAAGTTCCACCACCGGTGGTTACAACGCAAAACTCCTGGGACACTCCTGGCGCAAGGCCGATTTCCTCCGTTTGAAGGAACTGTCTGTCAGCTACACCTGGATGACTCCCAAGATTAAACAGCGCATGGGCGTCGAGGCTATCAGGGCATATGTCACTGCCAACAACCTCCTCACCTTTACGGACCTCCTCGAAGGAGATCCCGAGCAGAAGTATCTGGTTTGGGGTGAATACCCGCAGATGCGTACTGTTAAAATCGGTATTCAGTTTACATTCTAAGACCTCCCGGATATGAAAAAGACAACAAGAATAGTATGTAAAGCCGTTCTGGTCTTCCTGGCCGCCTTTTCCACGACAGGATGTCTGAACGAGTATCTGGACAGAGCTCCGGATGCAGGTCTTACAGAAACCGAAGTATTCAGCAAATACGCGAACTTCAAGAGCTACTTTTACTCTGTATATAATGGCTCCAACTTCAATATCCGCTGCCATTATCCCCTCCATTGGTGCATGAACAGCCAGAAGCTTACACTGGAGGAACTTACAGACATGTGCGACAAGTCCAGGATTCAGCGCGCCCAGTCCATCAAGCTTGGCAATGGCTCCGATGCAACCTGGATTATCGGCTATCCCACCGCAGACGCCAATTATCCGAATAACGCCAAGGTCCCCAACACCTGGAAGAGCATACGCGTATGCAACATGGCCCTTGAAAAGGCGGACATGATTCAGGACTGCACCGAGGCCGAGCGCAACGACCTCATCGGCCAGGCTTACTTTGTGCGGGCTTTCTGCCATTTCGAACTGTTCCGCCTGTACGGCACTTTACCTTATATAGATAAGGTACTCGGAGCAGACGACGAGTGGGATGTGGTTCCCGAAGATGATTATACCTTCCTGAAGAAGTGCGCGGCGGACTATCAGACCGCTTATGAGTATTTCGACAAGGCGGGAACCGTGCGTCGGGACCCTCCCAGCGGAGCCGGCAACCTTGCAGACGCCAACCAGGACAAACCCAACGGAGTTGCGGCACTCGCCATGAAGGGCAGGGTTCTGCTTTATGCGGCCAGTCCGCTTAATAATCCGGCCGGCGACGTCCATCGCTGGGAAGAGGCTGCAGAGGCCAGCGCAATCGCTCTGAACATTGCTCTTGCCAATGGCTACAAACTGCTCCCCAAGGCAGACTATTCCAAAAACTTCTATGGTAACCGGTACACAAACGAGCAGCTGTGGGCATATTCTACCGGAAGTACCACCAACTACAATTCGGCAACTATCCAGTCATTCGTGGGCTACTCCTTCTCCAACAACTCGTATGCTGCAGCACAGTGCCCCACCCAGAACTTCGTAGACAAGTTCGAAACCATAGACGGATGGCCGCTGAACACGGAAAGCCAGCGTGCTGAAGCCACTGCCGCAGGTAAATACAACGAGCAGGACCCTTACGTGAACCGCGATCCGCGCTTCGAAAACGCCGTAATCTACAACGGCTGTACCTTCCAGGGATATTCTCCTGCTTCCCTTTACATCAATCCCGACGGCAGCAAGCCTTCCGGTTCCCTGCTGACTTATCCGCAGAGCGCTTCCGACGGTGTTACTGAGACCTTCTACTATGAGCGCAAACGAACAGGTCCCCTCTCCAACAAGGGCAACCAGAACGTAATGCTGACAGACCCCATTATCCGTCTTGCCGAGGTTTATCTGAACTACGCCGAGGCGGCCAACGAAGCATGGGGCCCCAACGGAAGGTCCGAATCCGGCGCACTCACTGCACTTGAGGCGGTGAATGCCGTTCGCGAGAGGGTGGAAATGCCGGCTGTGCTCGATCAGTACTGCAGCAGCACTGAAATATTCCGGGACCGCATCAAGAACGAGCGTACCGTGGAACTTTGCTTCGAAGGCAATCACTATTTCTGCGATATACGCCGCTGGATGGACGCGCCCGCAATCGGCCGCTCAACACTCTACGGCATGCGCGCTATTAAGGTTGATGTGTCCTCGCAATATCCTACCGGGTTCAAGTATGAGCGCTTTGCACTTCCCGCAAACAGGCAGATTGCCTGGAAAAACGACGGCATGTACTGGTTCCGTTTCCAGGACAGCGACCTGCTGAAAATGGCAAACTACACACCTAAAATGGATTGGTAGCATTAAACAGGAACAGATATGAAAAAGAATATACTACATACCCTTTTGTGCGCGCTGATCCTGATATCGATGCCGCTTTACGCCATGGCCCAGAAAAAGGCTTCGGCGGAACAGGTCTCTATACGCTTCACTGTAGTTAACGACGCAGGGGAGCCTATCAAAGGTGCAGAAATAACTGTGGGAGAAGGTCTTGGCCATTACAAGACAGAGGAAGACGGACGCGTGAGCATCAACTGTACTGTAAAAGATATGGTACGTGCAACTGCCGAAGGTTACAAGGCAGTTACCATCAGGGCTGGCGTCCTCGTAGATTCCGGTTCCATAGTTCTCGCCCCCGATATTCTGTTCGCAGGCGACACAGACGATATCATACTCCCCTACAGCACCCTCAAGAAACGTTTCTCCCTGGGCTCTACCGTAACTATCAGCGGTGAAGAGCTGGCCGGCTATTCATCGGCCGATATACGCAACGCCCTCACCGGAGTCCTTCCCGGAGTTGAGGTTCGCGAGAATTTCGGCCAGGTTGGAGTGAGCCCGCTCGAGCATATAGGCAATTACGGCTCCGCAACGGCCATTTCGGTCACCTCTCGCGGCAGGCAGCTTATGTACATAGTGGACGACGTGCCTGTCCAGATTAACGAAATCCCCCTGAACGCCGAGCAGATTGAATCTGTAACTATTATCCGCGACGGTCTGGAAAAAACCATGTACGGCCCCACTGCGGCAGACGGCATAGTCTTCATAAAAACCAAGAGTGGAAACTACAACGACCGTTACCTGAACGTGAGCGTCGAATCCGGCGTCAATATTACAGACCGCATGCCGGGATTCGTGAACGCGGCCCAATATGCCCAGCTGAACAATCTGGCGCGTCACAACAGCGGATTATCACTGTTGTACACCCAGGAAGACGTGAACGCCTATATGAAGGGCGACCCTTACGACAAGCTGCACCCCGCCGTAGACTTCAAGTCCATGATGCTTAAGAACGTCATGAACTACACAAATGCCGGAGTCTCTTCCGGAGGCGGCAACGATATTGTAAAATATTATGCCTATCTGGGTTATACCGGACAGGACGATATCTACAAAATCGGTCCTGAGGCGAATTACAACAATGTCAATATCAACGGCAATCTGGATGTTAAGCTGAGCCGCTTTATCAACGCTTCCTTTGGCATTATCTCCTCTATTGGGGTCAGGAAGTCCAATAATTACGGCTATTCGCCCAATTACACCAGCACCGATGCGTCCTCCAACACGACGCTTGGAGTATTCGAGCTGCCGGACATCCTGTCCCATATCAATACAATCCCTCAGCTGGCCTTCCCGATTTATGCCGACAACTCCGAAGAACTGGAGTTCCCGTGGTATGCGGTGAGTTCCCAGTACACCCAAAACCCTATCGCCAATATTCTGGAGAACGGTTCTTATACCGAGACCATACGCGGGGCCCTGTTCAACCTCAGGCTGAACATAGACCTGGGCTTCATAACCAAGGGCTTCAAATCCTCCACTTATGCTGCTTACGGTTCTACCAACCTGGTACGTCTGGGGCAGGCGGAGGATTATGCGGCTTACATAATTACCGAAGGCCTGGATGCAGAGGGCAACCCCATAATCGTTCCGGTGCAGAGTTCCAGCCATTCCGTGAAACAGATGTCCGGTAACGAGAAACTTCTGGACTATTACTCCAACCGCCTGTATTTCGTGCAGAAACTGAGTTACGCAAGGGTTTTCGGCGACCACGACTTACGCCTGTCCGCCGACTATATGATTACCCAGCGCAGCCAGAAATTCATCACCGAACACAGGCGCGAGATGAACACCGGCTTCAATGCGATGTACGCATACAAAAACCGCTACATCGCCCAGGTCTCCATGAACGGACACGGCACCTACTCACTGCTGAAAGCGTGGTCGTTCTCGCCTTCTGCCGGCTTTGGCTGGATTATATCGGACGAACCCTTCATGAAAAACGCCAAATGGCTGGATTTCATGAAATTCAGGGTACAGGGCAGCTATCTGGCCTACGATTCCAGAACCAGCGCCAACCGCGACGTAGACAACTATTCCTGGAACAACAGCGGCCAGAAATTTGGCCCTTACTCCACCAACCAGTGGTTCGGAAGCACTACCAGCGCAAATGTAAACCGTACATATCTGAGTATGCTCGGGAATCCGGACCTTGCACTGGAGCGTCGCGCGGAAGTGTCCGGAGGTCTTGACCTTACGGCCCTGGACAAACGCCTGGATATAAACCTCACCGGCTACCTGGTAGCACAGAAGGGCATTATCACCCAGATGCAGAATGCAATTCCTCTGGTGGCCGGCATCTCCACCGGGTCTTATTATCAGAATTACGACTCCAACCTCAACCGGGGCGTAGAACTTAGCGTAACCTGGAAGGCAAAGGCCGGAGATTTCAACTACTCCATCGGAGCCTGGGCCGCATCGCACTGGTCTACAATCCTGCAGATCGACTCCCAGAACTATGCGGAACCGTATCGCTCCCGCGTAGGAAAATCCGCCACGGCCATCTGGGGCCTCAAGTATCTGGGCCAATTCGCCACAGACGCAGAAACCACAGTGATTCCCCAGTTGTTCGACGACTCCCTCAAGGCTGGCGATTTCCGCTATCAGGACATGAACGGAGACGGTTATGTAGACAGCTCCGACGCCTGCGTAATAGGCGACAGCGCCCCGAAACTCATAGGTGCGCTGAATATGAATTTTGAATGGAAGGGCATCGACCTCGCAGTAATTGGCACCTTCCGCGCCTTCTACGACGCCCAGCTTAACAACAGCTGGTTCTGGAACGGCTGGGGAGATTCCAACTATTCCAACTACACCCTGCGGCACATCAACGACCCCGCAGCCCCGAGGCTGACTTACAACAAGGTGAACAACAACTTCCAGATGTCGGACCGCTGGCTGGCAGACGGCAGTTTCTTCAAAATCCAAAGCGTCGAGCTCGGATATTCCCTCCCTGTGCGTAAGCTGAAAATAGACCGCGTGGTCAGAGGTTTCCGCCTGTACGTCAGGGCCAACAACCTGCTTACCATTTCCGGCATCAAGGACGTCGACCCCGAAGCCCTTTCTTCCGGAATTACAAATTATCCTCTCATGAGAACCTTTGTGGGCGGACTTAAAGTGACATTCTGATGGAAGCAATGATTAAGTACACAATAAAGAAGGCGGTCCTCGCCGCCATGACGGTTTTTGCCCTGAGTTCCTGCAAGGGATTTCTGGAGCCCTATCCTTCGGCAATACGCGACGAAGAATACGTCGTTTCCGCACCAAACACCATGCAGGGCCTTTTAGGCGAATGCTATGAGTGGATTTCCACCAATTATAACAACAACGAGGGTGCTTATCTCGACTGCATGACCGACAATGCCGTGCGTACCTCGAAGACCGACGCCATAAGCCGTATGGCCATTGGAGTGAACGCCCCCGACAATAACCCCTTCCAGACGTACTGGACCCGCGACTATCAGGGCATTTACAATACCAACCTGTTCCTTCAGGACGGCAACGGGCGCAAAGTGCGCTACATGCTGGACGAACACCTGAACGAGCTTATGACCGATATGCTCTGGGGAGAGGCCTATGCTCTCCGCGCCTGGTTCCAGTGGGACCTTCTGCAGAAATTCGGAGGCCGTTCAACCAGCGGCGAACTGCTTGGATATCCTATAGTTACGGAACCGGTTAAAGACTGGAGCGAAGGCTTCGTGCGCAACAGTTACGATGAATGCGTAAAACAGATTATTGAAGATTGCGACTCCGCTTACAAGTATCTGCCAATCGCACACCGCGACTTCCTGGTAACAAGCGCCGACGAGTTGACCGTCATGGGGTCCCGCAACTGGGGCCGTATAGACGGGATTACCACAGTGGCCATCAAGGCCCTGGTATACCAGACCTGGGCCAGTCCGCGCTTCAATCCCAACGGAGACGTCTCCCGCTGGGAAAAAGCCGCCGAGTTTGCCAAGCAGGTACTGGACTTCAAGAGCAGCGTAGATGCCAGCGTAGCGGGCGGATTCAACCGCAAAAATGCCGTAAACTGGTTCGATCCCAACAGCCCGGAAATCATTTTCGGTTCCCGCTACAATTCAGGTTCGGAAGCCATGGAAAAGATGTTCTATCCGGGTGGATTCCAGGGAGACGGCACAATGGGCGCTACCCAGGATTTTGTGAACGCCTTCGGAATGGCGGACGGATATCCGCTCGCACAGTCCCCCGACCTTGCCTACGACGACCAGAATCCCTATATCAATCGCGACCCGCGCTTCTACAGCAACATCTTCTATAATAACCGCACCATTACCACCGGATCTTCCGGCCGTTCATACGTATTCGAGAACTGGGTTGGCGGTAAAGACGAGGCAGAGGCCTCCAGCAAGAATTCCCGCACCAACTATCATATCAAGAAGTTCGTGTATAAGGGTCTCAACTGGTCGGAAAGCAGCGTAGGACGCATGCCCCACAGCAAATTCCTCATCAGATGGACACATATGGTGCTGTGTTTCGCAGAAGCGGCCAACCATGTTGCCGGGCCGCAGGGTAACGTCTACGGTTTAAGCGCCAAGGAGGCCATCTCGTGGCTGCGCAGCCGAAAGACTTACGACGGAGACGAAGGTCTGTCTAAAGATCCCTATCTGGAAGAGATTTCGCTGATGGGAGAAAAGGCTTTCGACAAGTTCCTCCGCAATGAACGCCGTATAGAGACCGCTTTTGAAGGCACATGGTTCTTCGACCTGCGCCGCTGGAGCACATCCTTGGCGGATCTGAACAAGACCCTGTATCGCCCCACCATTACCCGCAATGCAGACGGAGGGTTCAATTATGATTACGCCACCGTAATCGAGAACCGTTCGTTCACATCCGCTTTCCTGCCCATTCCTTACAAGGAAATGCTGAATATTCCGGGATTGGAGCAGAACGAAGGATGGGAAAATTGGACCAGATAACAGGAGCTCACGAATATGAAAAAAATAATTACCATACTTATCATCGCCGCTTTTGGCGCCACAGCTTGTTATCCCGATTACGTGGGCGATTACTCCAAGACGGCCTGCGGGTTCGCCAACCAGACAGATGTACGCAGTCTGATTGTCGGTGAAGGCATGAGCTTCTCCACAGGCGTTGCGCTTGGCGGCACCATCAACAATGATAAAGACCGCAAGATCAGCATAGGTACAGACTATTCCCTGATCAACGACGCCACTCTCGGCATGATGAAAGGACACACATTTTCATACATTGCCAATCTGATGAAGAATGTACCTTCCATCAGCGCCCTCCCCGCCAGTATTTATACTCTCGAGAGCGACTCCGGCAATGCCGGCACCGCCATCATTCGAAAAGGAACCCATCTTGGAGTCATTCGCGTAAAAGTAGACTCCGCCGCATTCCTTTCCGACGAGGGCAGACTGTATCCTAAAAATGTCATCCCCATGATAATTACCGACGGAAACGGCACAGACGTCATGGCAGACAGGAAATACTCTGTAATAGGAGTGAGATATGAAAACATGCTGTTCGGCAACTGGTATCACGGCGGAAAGGCCGACATTTACGACGCAGGCGGAAATAAGGTCGGCACCAACGTATACAGCACCAGCATTCCCCAGGCAGACAACCTGATATGGACACTGACCACTGTCGCTCCCTTCGAACTTACTGCCAATGCGGTGGGGTCCGAGTTCAACGGTGCGGCGGCCCAGATGAAACTCAGGCTGAATACAGACGACAGTATTACAATTTCTTCCGTAGAAGGTGCGCGATTTGTAGTAGAGCCGGACGGAGAAAGCCGCTTCGTACGTTCCAAACTGCTGCAGGACAGGAAAATAATCCTGAACTACAAGTATGTTTCCGGAGAGAATACAGTTTATGCAAATGACACCCTGACTTTCCGCAACCGTCTGCGCGACGGCGTGAACGAATGGCAGGACGAAAATCCATCCCACTATGAATAGATGTTTCGTTTTCAGCGCCCTGGCTGCATTGTTTCTGCTTGCATCCTGCGACGAAAAGCAGCCGGACGTAGTAATCCCTATCGTCTATCCTGACGACAATCCCGACAACCCGGGCGACGACACTACGGTCCTTCCTCCATACAAAGTGGAATGCAAGAAAACCGTAAGCACATCTTCCTGGACAACATACAACGCCTACACGGTGGAGTGTATTGCAGGCTTCAAGCCAACACCCGCTCCGGATACCGACCAGTATGGCGGATGGACAATAATGAATCTTGGCAACTCAGACGGTTTCTTCCGCGTTGCGAAAGCCGTTGGCCGCTGGTGGCTGGTAGATCCGCTCGGAAATATCTTCCTCAGCAAGGGCCTGGCCGTATTTTCTCCCGGCAGTTCAGACCGGCAGAAGGCCAACATTCAAAGCAAGTACGGCTCCAATACCAACTGGGCGAAGCATGAAGCGTCGTTCATCCGCGAGCAGGGCTTCAATTCCGCCGGCGCCTGGTCTATGGTGGATATCATCAAGGCTATCCCGGAACCGCTGCCTTATACTGTCATTCTCAGCCCCATGGGCAGCTACATAGGAGAGCTGAAAAACAGTACCGATGAAACCCTTAAGGCGGCCTTCAAGGCTTCCGGCTGGGAAGGCTATCCCTACGACTTCGCCATGGTCTTCGACACCCGCTTCGACCAGGTTGTAGAGAGCACCATCTCCAAGGCCTCCACCTACAAAAACGACAAATACCTGATAGGCTATTTTATTGATAATGAAATACCCTGGAAGGATTACGCCCTGGAGTACTGCCTTACCAAATGGCCTTCCACGCACATCAACCACCA
>JAGAAU010000003.1 GCA_017615135.1 Bacteroidales bacterium
AGGTGGAGTTCGTGGGGGCGCGCAGGGAGTCTTATCGCCGCAATTCCCGTAAACCCATAGTTGAGAACGGTACTCTCGAGGACGATCAGCTAAGGCGCGATTTCACCATCAATGCCATGGCATTCAGCCTTCAGGAGGACAGCTTCGGGGAGCTGGTGGATCCGTTCGGCGGCATACGCGACCTCGCTGCAGGCATCATCCGCACTCCGCTCGATCCGGACACCACATATTCCGACGATCCTCTCCGAATGCTGCGGGCCGTGCGTTTCGCCACCAAACTGTCTACTCCGGACCAGTTGTTCACCATAGTTCCGGAATCGGTGGAATCCATGCGCAGGAATGCCTCCAGGCTGGAGATTCTGTCGTCGGAAAGAGTTGCGGACGAGCTGAACAAGATGATGATGACACCGCGCCCTTCCATGGCTTTCCGTCTTATGGACGAGTGCGCGCTGCTGCCTCTGATACTTCCTGAAATAACCGCTCTTAAGGGGGTGGAAACCGTAGACGGGCACGGGCACAAGGATAACTTCGAGCACAGTCTTGCCGTGCTGGACAATGTTGCGGCGGCCACTGCCGGAATGGACAATGAAAAAGCCCTCTGGCTGCGCTGGGCCGCCCTTCTGCACGATATCGGCAAACCGGTCAGCAAGCGCTTCGAACCGGGCTTCGGCTGGACTTTCCACGGGCACGATGTAACGGGTTCGCGCATGGTGCCCAAGATTTTCGACCGCCTGCGTCTGCCGGTAGACAAGATGAAGTATGTGAAAAAGCTGGTGTGGCTGCATCTTCGTCCCATCGCCCTGGCCGACGAGGGGGTGACCGACTCGGCAGTCCGGCGCCTTCTGTTCGATGCCGGGGAGGACACGGACGACCTCATGGTTCTCTGCCGTGCCGACGTTACCTCCAAGAATCCGGTGAAAGTGGCAAGGGTGCGGGCAAATTTTGCGCTGGTGGAGAAGAAACTGGTGGAAGTGGAGGAAAAAGACGCAATCCGGAACTTCAAGAACCCCATTTCGGGCGAATACATAATGCAGACCTACGGTCTGTCTCCCTGCCGCACGGTGGGCGAACTGAAAGACTATGTGAAAGAAGCTATTCTGGACGGGGTTATAGGTAATAATTTCGAGGAGGCGGATGCTTTGATGCGCCGCCGTGCCGCCGAGATGGGTTTGGCCGAAATACAGCTTTGAAAGAGAAATATCTGGAATACATTTCCGCGATAAGGCGCTATTCCCCGCGCACCTGCGAGATTTACAGGGCTGCCCTGGATGAATATGAGCAGTACTGCGGGGAGTTCCCGGCTTCCCTGAATCTGAGGTCTGTGCGCAATTATGAAGTCTGGCTGATGGATGAAAGGCACGAAAGTCCCTCCACTGTGAACCTGCACCTTAGCGTACTGAGCGGTTTTTGCCGTTTTCTGATGAAGGAAGGTGCGCTGAGCTCGAATCCGGTGAAACTCACTCCCCGTCCGAAGCAGCCCAAGCGGCTGCCGGCTTTCTATCGCGAGGGCCCGGTGAGGGAGTATTTCGATTCTACCTCCCACGATGCCGGGCAGGACAGCTTCGATCTGCTGATGAGTCTGCCCTCGGGCGATTCTACCGCTGCTTTCCTCTACAATCGCAGGCTTTCCCGCCTGATAATCAGCGTGTTGTATGGGACTGGGCTGCGCCGTTCGGAACTCATCGGTTTGAACTGTGCGGATTTCGATGCGGCCAGAGCTTCCGTCCATGTTACTGGCAAAGGTGGAAAAATGCGAGAAATTCCTCTTCTTCCTTCACTTTGTAAGGAAATTTCATTATATTTGGAAACGGCAGAGAAGATGACCGGACGGCAACCGGACCGCACTTCGCCCCTGCTGGTTAACCTGAAGGGCAACAGGCTCTATCCGGTTTACGTAGACAGGGTGGTAAAGGCGGAACTGGGCGGAGTGGAAGGCATGAACGCCCGCAAGTCGCCCCACGTTCTGAGGCATACGCTGGCTACCCAGCTGCTCGATGGCGGAGCTGAACTGAATTCCATAAAGGAGTTGCTCGGACATTCTTCCCTGGCTGCTACTCAGGTCTATACCCATAACACCGTGGAAAGACTGAAATCGGTTTACAACAACGCCCATCCAAGGGCAAAAAACGGAGGTAAAAATGGAAATTAAAATCAAATCGCTCAAGTTTGACGCAGACAGCAAACTTATTGCCTACGTTGAAAAGAAGGTCGGCAAAATTGAAAAGTTCTTCGACAACACCGGAGACGCTGAAGTAACCCTCTCGCTGCTTAATGAGCCGGATGGCAAGCAGGCGAAGATACTCGTACACGTTCCCGGAGAAGATTTGATTGTGGAACGCAGTGCAAAAACCTTCGAAGATGCGATAACCCAGGCAGCGGATGCCATGAAGGAAAGGCTTACCAGAAACAAGGAGAAAAAGTACACCAAATAGTTGGCAGTCTCTTCAAAAGATACGGGAATTCTCTGCGGGCAGCTTGTTGAAGATGCCCGCAGGGGTGTTTTCAAGCCCGTCTATCTGCTGATGGGCGAAGAGCCGTTCTATCCTGATATGGTGTGCGATGCAATAGTCGGGAACTGTCTTCAGGATTACGAGAAAGACTTCAATGAAACCATCTGTTACGGCCAGGACGTTACGGCCGAACAGGTAATTACCGCGGCCCGGCGTTTCCCCATGATGGCGGAGCGTCAGCTGGTGGTAGTCAAGGATGCCCAGCAGCTTGAGGGCCTGGACGACCTTGCAGTCTATTGCGAAGATCCCCTGGATTCCACCGTGCTGGTGCTGCTTATGAGAGGAGCCTCCGCAGACAAGCGGAAATCCCTGTACAAGAACATCCAGAAAAACGGAGTGGTA
Organism: Bacteroidales bacterium; assembly: GCA_017615135.1. Taxonomy (GTDB): domain Bacteria; phylum Bacteroidota; class Bacteroidia; order Bacteroidales; family UBA932; genus Cryptobacteroides. The sequence goes on from JAGAAU010000003.1 coordinate 2,853, forward strand.
GTGGAGTCGCCGGCTGTGCGCGATTATGAAATCCAGAACTGGATAATATCGTACTATGCTTCCAGGGGGCTGTCTATCGAAGCTCCGGCCGCTGCATTGCTGGCGGAATCGGTGGGGAGCGTGCTGTCCAACATAGCGGTTGCTACAGACAAGCTGGTGCGTACCCTTCCGGAGGATTGCCGGCAGGTCAGGGTGGAGGATATCGAAAAGAACGTGGGGTTCTCCCGCAGTTTTTCCGTATTCGAGCTCTCCCGCGCCCTTTCTTTGCGTAACAGCGCCGCCGCCATCAAGATTGCCACGAACCTCGGCAATTCCGCCCGGTTCAATATGCCTATGGCAGTGAGCGCCCTGTACACCGGTTTTTACCGGATTCTGAAGTATTCGGCCCTTCTGGCCTCCAATCCCCGTCCTTCCCAGGAAGAAAAGGCGGAGGCCCTGCAGGGGGTGAGCCCGTATTTCTATCGTGAATACGATGCCGCCGTGCGGAATTATTCCCTCCCGCGGCTTATGCAGATAATGTCCCTGCTCTGTGAATACGATTATCAGGGCAAAGGAGGAGACGGTGCGGCCCTGCCTCCGCAGAAACTCATAGTGGAACTTACATTAAAAATTCTCAACGCATAAATGTCTATCATCGAATGTAGGGGGATAAGCAAGCATTTCGGGGAGAAAGTGGCCCTGGAAGGCATAAACCTTGAAATCCCCGAAGGATGTATTTTCGGTCTGCTGGGCCCGAACGGCGCCGGTAAGACCACCCTCATCAGAATTATCAACAGGATAACCATCCCGGATGCCGGTGAGGTGCTTTTCAACGGAAAGCCCATCACGCGCGAGGATGTCGTGAAGATAGGGTATATGCCCGAGGAACGTGGCCTGTACCGCAAGATGAAAGTCGGAGACCAGGCCATGTATCTGGCCCAGCTGAAGGGCATGAGCGCTTCGGCAGCCAGGATGGAACTGAAGCAGTGGTTCGTGCGCTTCGGAATCCAGGACTGGTGGAACAAGAAGGTCGAGGAACTTTCCAAGGGTATGGCCCAGAAACTCCAGTTCATAACCACCGTGGTGCACAAAC
>JAGAAU010000029.1 GCA_017615135.1 Bacteroidales bacterium
TCATCGCCAGGGAAAGGAACAATATCCTTTTGAGACAAATGATGATAGATAGCGTGACGCTTCTCGATAACCTCGTCGGGGCTTAGCGGCACAGCCATATCCACCATTCCGACCTCCCACTCCATCCAGGCGCCGCGATACAGCCACACCACGCACGACGAAACCCAGGGGGCACCCTCATCGCGCAGCTGCGCAAGAGCCTCGAGCGCCGCTTCGGTACACACCCTGTGAGTCCCGTGCGGATCCGCCAGATCCCCGGCCATATAAATCTGGTCCGGCCGGAGCGAAGACATCAAACCCTTAATGATATCCACATCCGCCTGCGTACAAGGCAACTTCCGTACACCGCCAGACTCATAGAACGGCATATTCAGGAAATGCACCCTCTCAAGGGGCAAGCCGAAAGACTTGCACGCGCTGAGCGCCTCACTGCGACGAATCGCCGCCTTCAAAGACAATAATGCAGGCTGTTCCGGATCGCCCTGCCGTTTGGAAGCAATCAGCGCCGCCACCTCCTCACGCCTGTCTCCGAAACCCAGCTGTGCAGCCGCCTCCATCTGCTGCATCACCACATCGTCATGCACGGCCAGATCGCCGGAAGTCTGGTAAGCCACATGCACATTATGCCCCTGATGAGCAAGCCGTATCAGCGTGCCGCCCATCGAAATAACATCGTCATCAGGATGCGGCGAAAGTACAAGCACAGTCTTCGGGAAAGGCTTGGACGGCACCGGCCGCGTAGAATCATCGGCGTTCGGCTTCCCGCCCGGCCAGCCGGTGATGGCATGCTGCAGGTCGTTGAACACATCAATATTAATCTTGTCAAAAGGCCCGCACTGCTCCACCAGTTCCTCGAGCGAATTGTCCAGATAATCCTGCAATGTCAGCTTCAGTATAGGCTTACCGACCTTCTGACACAGCCAGACTACAGCTTTGCGCCGGAACTTCGGTGTCCACTCGCACGGCCCGAGCACCCACGGAGCCACCTCCCGCGTCAACTCCCGGGCAGCGCCCTTATCCACGAACATACGGACGCTCGCGTGATGCTGGAAGAAACTTGCCGGGCAATCCGAACTCACCTCCGCGCCCTCCACTATGCGCCGGACCACCGCAGCCTTCGGCTCGCCCCAAGCCATCAAAAACACCTTCCGGGCAGACATCATCGTCCTAACTCCCATAGTCAGCGCCATCTTCGGAGTCAGCGACATCTCACCGTTGAAATTGCGCGCCTGCCGCTGGCGGGATTTGTAAGACAATAGCACACTGCGGGTGCGGGTCTGCTCGCCGGAGCCGGACTCATTGAACCCAACCTGCCCCTGCTCACCAACGCCAATAACCAGCAAGTCCATCTCCCGCGCCATGCGGTCGTACGCGGTGCAATAGTCGTGCAGAGCTTCGCGAGGAACCGTCCCATCCGGGATATGCACATTCTCGGGGAGGATATCAATATGGTCGAGCAGTTCGGTGTGCAGGCGGACGTTGCGGCTCTGCGGGGAATCACCGGCAATCGGGTAATACTCATCGATGGAAAACACCTCCACACCGCGGAAAGACACCTCGCCCCGCCGGCAGATCTCTCGCAGTTCCCCGTATAGGGTAATGGGCGTAGATCCAGTCGTGAGCCCCAGCTTGAACAGGCGAGCGGGCTTAGAAGCCTCGAACTCGGCAATCGCCTCCACGACCTTGCGGGCCACTACGGCACTTGCCTCGGCCGAAGTCTCAAAAACATCCGTATATATTTTGTCCCCCGCATGGAGAATATCCGGCGGCACGTTGTCCAGCCGCAAGCCCCCATCCACGGGTAGTGAAAAATGTCTCATGGCACACATCCTGACTATCCGATAATTAACAAACTATCGCATAAACGTTTAATCAACCAGCTCCTTCAAGAGCCGGACGTAGGCGGCGACGACAGCCTTCGCGTAGGCGGCGCCCTTTTCGGCGGTAGCGCCGGACGGATCGCCTATGCCGGTGTCCACGGTAACTTTAGACCAGTCACGCGGCACCCAGGCGACCTTCTTATTCAGGCTCTCAATGTCGAATCCGCGGGATTTGCCGGGGCCGGCGAGTTCCATCTTCACCAGCTCCGGATAATAGTGCAGCATCACCGAGGTTTCCTGCTCCCCGGCGTGGTCGTCTATCTCAGCTCCGAAATAATCCCCTCGCGGAATAAAAGTGTACCACTCGCTGCAGAGCACCATGAAATCCGGCTTATCGATAGCCAAATCCCGGATAAAGCCCTTAAAGATATTACCACCGTGCCCATTTATAATCAGCAGCTTGCGAATCCCGGCCCGCTCCAGCGAATCCACCACATCCCGAAGGATTGCCTCCATAGTAGCCTGCCGTGCGTGAAGGCAGAAAGGCAAGGACGTCTGCCCCGGATTCTGCGAGCCCAGGGGTATCCCCGGCAGCACCATCACCGAAACTCCCTGCGCGGATGCCGCTTCCGCCGCCTCGAACGCAATCGCCTGCGATGCAAGCATATCAGTGCAATAAGGCAGGTGCCGGTTATGCGGCTCCGTCGAACCCCAAGGCAAAATGGCAATATCATAGGCTCTCTTCGCACTCACATCCCCCCATTTCGCAGTAGTAATATCAAAATCCGAGTATTTCATAATCATTCCTTTTCATCGCTCTGCGGCCGCAGGCAAAATAGTTCCAGAGACAAAGATACGAAAATAACCACACCCAGGATGGCGAACGCCAGCCCCAGATGCCCCTTGTCCGCCAGGCTCCCCATCACCGTAGTACAGGCAGCGCCGGACAGCACACCTATCATATTCATAAAGCCATACGCCGTACCCCGGAACCGGGCCGGAACGAACTGGCAGAGAATGGGCATATTGTTGGCATCGAACATGCCGTAACCCACTCCAAAGAAAAGCCCGGCACCCACAGCCGGCACCATTCCACGTCCGAGCCCGATCAGTACGAGCGCCGGAATCATCATCGCGAGTCCGATGGCGCTGGTATAAATACGGCCTTTCAGATGCCTGTGCACCCATTTGTCAGACAACTTGCCGCCGACGATCACCCCGATGAACGAGGATGCAGCAATAGTAATAGTGGAAATCGGACCGGCTGTGGACATTGGCGCGCCCAGGCTGTCGGCAAACAGCGTCGGCAGCCAATTTTTCACGCCCCAACCGGGCAGCGACACCGACGCAAACACGAACAGCACCACCCAGAACGGCACAGTCGAGAATATATACGCAAAGCCCTTCAGCAGCGAAGGCTTCCCCGCCGGAGCCGGAGCAGCCGAACCGCCAACCACCGAACCATCCGCCCCGGAGTCGGCA
>JAGAAU010000004.1 GCA_017615135.1 Bacteroidales bacterium
GCCAGTATATTTCCAAAGCTCCAAACATAACGGCCCATAATCTGGACGTGCTGGAAGAACTTTATTCCGATGCCGATACCAACACCCCAGTCTATCATCTTACCAACATCTGAAATGTTCTTCACTTCGGCAAAAGTCTTGTCCTGAACCAAGTTGTAGCCCACGTACGGCTCGCCGAAAACATAAGGCTTGAAGTTCTTCTTTGCCAGATCCGGCCCCCAGAGGAACTGCACGGGAACCTGAACATAACCCATCGAGAGGGTGTTCACATCGAAACCGCCAGACTTGTCCCCATTCTGAATACCGGCCTTAGTGGCATAAATAGCACTGGGCTGGAAGGAGAATCCGGCTCCTATGGGAATTTCCCAGGTTATACCCGCATGCCATTGCTGAACCTCCTTGAAGGAGACATTCTGAGGAGAGAAGGTGACACCTCCTATAACACCTACCTTGGCAAATGCGCTGGTAGCCAGCATTGCAGCCACCAATACGAGCATCACTTTTTTCATAAAAGTCAAATTAAAGATTCAATTTTGTCCACTAAAGTCTGTTTGGGCACAAGACCGACACTGCGGTCCAGCACCTGACCGTTCTTTACGAAAACTACCGTGGGGATATTGCGCACACCGAAGCGCACGGCACCTTCCTCACAGTCGTCTACATTGCATTTGGCTATTGTTACAGGCTTACCGGCATACTCTCTTGCAAGGTCTTCTATTGTAGGTGAAAGCATACGGCAGGGCCCGCACCAGGTGGCCCAGAAGTCAATTACCAAAAGGCCCTCGCCTGCGAGAACCTGATCGATATTAGTGTTTGTAATAACAGTTTCCATATTGCAAATATATTAAAGTCAGCCAAAAAATCAAACTGCCTCTTCAGCGTCCCAGCCATACACACGAAGCCCCAGAGCCGGAGTCTCGGCATCGGTTTCCTTAAGTTTTTTAACCAAAGGAGCATAGATGCTCTCGTCTATGAAAGAAATCATCACATGGTTCATTTCCGGCCAGGCGTGGTTACCCATGTGCGGAGTGCCGTCTACGGAGCCACGCCCCTGAACGTCGGTCCAGCGGGTGAATCCCCTCTGCCCGAAAGATTCAAGGATGCTTACAATTTCCTCGTTGAACGCCTGGTTGTAAGTTATAAATATTGCTTTCATACCTTTGCTTTGCGTTTTTCCTGCCTTGTAGCGAACACACAATATACGGTGGGGATAAGGACAAGCGTAACCAGAGTGGAAACGCTGAGGCCCCAGCACACGGTCATACCGAGGGATGTCCACATCTCGGAGCCTTCTCCTGCGCCGATTGCCATGGGGAGCATACCCAGAACGGTGGTGAGAGTGGTCATGAGGATAGGTCTCAGACGGCTGCGGGCAGCAGTAACCGATGCCTCAACCACACTCATCCCCCTTTCGCGGCACAGAATCGTGTAGTCTATGAGCACAATACCGTTCTTCACCACTATACCCAGCAGAATCATAAGACCTATCACCGCCATTACTCCTACCGGAGTTTCAGTTATCCAGCAGCCAAGTATTACGCCGGTGAGCGCGAACGGCACGGAGAACATAATCACGAACGGGCTCATGAAGGACTCGAACTGAGACGCCATGACCATATATACCAGTATGACAATCAACACGATAAGCACGAGCATATCGGCAAACATATCCTGCTGGTCCTCATAGTCTCCAGCTATGACGGGGGTGATTTCCTGAGGGATGTCACTCTCTGCAATCAGTTTGGAAGCAACATCAACAGCATCGCTCAGGGCGGCATCGCGAGCCACGATTCCACTGATGGTAATCAGCCTCTCACGGTCCTTCCTTTCGATGGTGGGAGGGACCTTCGTCTCCACGATAGTTCCCAGTTCCTTCATCCGCACAGGCTTTCCGAACCCATTGTAAATCACGATATTCTCCATATCGGCAACGCTGCGGCGGAACTCGGGGGCATAGCGCACGCGGATGTCATATTCATCTCCGTCCTCGCGGTAGTGGGATGCGAGGGTTCCGCTCATGGCTGCACTGAATGCAGCTCCGGCAGTGCTGGAGTTCAGCCCGTTCAGGGCCAGTTTCTCGCGGTCGAAATCGAACTGATATTCGGGAGTGTATTCGTCGCGGCTGAGGGTGACCTCGGAGAATACGGGATTCTCGCGCATCTTGATCTGCAGGTCCTTGGCAACCTGGTCGGTCAGGGCAAAGTCGTAACCGTAAACCTCAACGTTCACTGTACTTGCGCCGCCCATTCCGCCGCCACCTTCAGTGACGGTTCCCTTGCGGATTTCCGGATACCTGGACATAACTTCGCGGATAACGTCCGATATTTCAGCGACCTTGCGCTTTCTGGACTTGACGCTGCCCACGTTTATGTTCATAGACACCACATGGGTTCCGTTGTTCTGCATACTCGCATAGGCATTGTCGGAATCGGCCTGGCCAAAGGCCATGTTGCAGACCAGAATTTCCGGAATCGCCTCCGCTATATCGTTGTAGAAACGCTCGGCGAAGTCGCGGGTAACATCCTGCGCGGTGCCCATAGGCAGTTCTATATTCACACGGAGCCGCCCCTGGTCGGTACGCGGGAAGAACTCGGTCTTAATCTTCGGCCCGAGCAGCACGAGCACTGCGGCAAAAATCGCAAATGCTATGAAAATAACAGATTTACGGTGAGAAGTACACCAGCGTATAACCCGTCCGTATCCGTTCGAAATACCGTCCAGGAAACGGTTGACAGGGCCGAAAATGGCATTGTACAGCTTACCCGTTTTGCGGCCCGGCTTGAGCATTCTGGAGCAGAGCATGGGCACGAGAGTAAGCGCCGCCGTGGTGGACACTATCATGATTATGCTCACTATCCACCCGAGCTGCTTGAACAGGATACCTGCCATACCCTTGATCATGGTAAGCGGCAGGAACACGCAGAGCATGGTAAGAGTGGACGCTATAACCGAAATTGCCACTTCGGAAGTTGCCAGAACCGCCGCCTCCTTGGGCTTTTCGCCCTTTTCCAGGTGGGAAGTCACATTCTCCAGAACCACAATCGCATCGTCCA
>JAGAAU010000030.1 GCA_017615135.1 Bacteroidales bacterium
AAGTTCATACCTCCCAAGAAGGGTCGCAGCCATCTCCTCCACATAATCCGGGAGATGCTTGAACTGGAGCCGGAGTCGGACGGGACAGACCTGTCGGTGGCCCTGCGCTTCCTGACCAATGCGATGAAGAAGAAATGCACGGCTTTCCTGCTTTCAGACCTGATAGATGCCGATGCCGCCGGTAATCCGCGCTACGAAGATGCGCTGAAGGTGGCTGCCGGCAGGCACGACCTTTCGGTAATCAGGGTTCACGACAAACTGGAAGAGGGAGTTCCTCCGGTAGGTCTGATATGTGTACGGGACAGTGAATCCGGCCGTCGCGCCTGGGTAAACACCACTTCCCGCCGCATGCGCAGTTCATACTCGGCCTGGTTCGGGAACCTGCGCGCAAAGGAAGACAGGATCTTCAACAAGTATCAGATAGACAGTGTAGACATTGCCACAGGGCAGGATTATGTAAAAGGCCTGATGGCGTTATTTGGAAGAAGATGAGACTTTGTATCCTCATAGCCAGTATCTTTCTCGGCATCCTGCCGGGAGGGAAGGCCTATGTGAAGCAGTTGCAGCCCAGGGATTCGGTGCTTATTGCAGACCAGCTGGAATATGGTTTCCAACTGGACAGCGTTGGCCCGTCCACAGCGTTGTTCCTGCCGGATTTCAACGCGGCGTCCAACGACACCCTCACCCTTGTAAGGGGCTGGCAACTGGATACCCTCCGCCCGAAGGGGCGCAAAGCGCGCAATCTGGACAGTTTCGCCGTCAGCGGCAGCGTGGTGCTTGCTCCGTTCGAGCCGGGAACTTACCATCTGCCCGATATCCCGGTACTCCGAAAAAGCGGTGCCAGGGTGGATACCCTGCTTTTCGAGGGGCTTGAGGTTGAGGTGAAGACCATTCCGGTAGATACCGCAACCTTCGTTCCCCACGACCTTAAGGGGCAGATCAAGTATCCGCTGACTTTCTCTGAAATTTATCCCTATGTGCTTGGCGGTCTGCTGCTTGCGGCTCTGATAGTGCTGGCGGTGTGGCTGCTCAGAAGGCGTGCTGCCCGCAAGGCGGCCCTCGAGCATAAGGATCCCGCCTACATAGTGGCCCTGCGCAAGCTGGATAAGTTCAGGGGAGAGAAGCACTGGGCCCCGGAAAAACAGAAGGCCTTCTATTCCGGAATTACAGATGCCTTGAAGGAGTATATGGAAGACCGCTTCAAGCTGGATGCCCCGGAGATGACCACCGCTGAGCTTTTCGATGCCCTAAAGGGCAATGAGGATATAGACGATGAAATGATGGCTGCGATGAAGGGCCTCTTCGAGACCGCAGACTTCGTGAAATTCGCAAAGCACACCGCTCCGGACAATGAGAATGCCGCTGCAGTGCCTCTGGCGGTGAATTTTGTAACGTCAACCTGGCAGGCCGAACTTGTCAGGGAAGAAGCGGCGGGTGCCAGGGGAGGGGCTGAATAATGTATTTCGAGTATCCTTATCTGCTCTGGCTTCTGGCGGTTCCGGTTCTTCTGGTCGCTCATTATCTGTGGCTGGAACTGAGCGGTCGCAGGCCTGCTATGCGGGTATCTTCTTCCGCCCCATGGACAGCCGGAGGGAAGACTCCGCTGGTGGCGGTCCGCTATCTGCGGTTCATCCTCCGGATTGCTGCCCTGTGCCTTATGATTGTGGCCCTGGCGCGTCCGCGCTCGTCCAGCGAAGTGGAAAAAATAGACACTGAAGGCATAGATATCGTGCTCACGATGGATGTGTCTACCAGTATGCTCGCCAGGGATTTCACTCCGGACCGTATCAGCGCCGCCAAGGATATTGCCATTGAATTTATCAGCCAGAGACCGTCGGACCGCATGGGAATAGTAGTTTTTGCCGGGGAGAGTTTCACCCAGTGCCCGCTTACTACCGACCGTGCCACCCTCATCAACCTTATGAAGGAGGTGCAGACCGATCTGATTGAAGACGGTACGGCCATTGGCAACGGGCTCGCCACTGCAGTTGCCCGGATGATGGATTCGGATGCGAAGAGCCGCGTGGTGATTCTGCTCACGGACGGTGTCAACAACCGCGGAGAAATTTCCCCGGATACCGCCGCTGAAATCGCAAAAACCTATGGCATAAGGGTTTATACCATAGGAGTGGGTGCAAACGGAATGGCTCCGTATCCGGTGCAGACCCCCTGGGGAGTGGAGCTTCAGAACCTGAAGGTGGAAATAGACGAAGAACTGCTGCAGAATATCGCAGATATGACCGGCGGCAGATATTTCAGGGCCACTGACAATACCAAGCTCTCTGAAATCTATACCGAAATAAACAAGATGGAAAAGGCGCGTACCACCATTGACAGCTTCCCGGTTTATAAGGAGCTGTACGGTGATTACGCGTTTGCGGCCCTGATCTGCCTCCTTCTGGAGCTGCTTCTGGGCCTGCTGTTAAGAAGACTGCCGTAAGGAGGAGACACCATGTATTTTGCAAATGCCCAATATCTATACCTGCTTCTGCTGGTGCCGCTGATACCTCTCCTCTACGGTCTGGTGCGTTTCTTCCGCGCCAGGAGGCTGGCCGCCCTGGGAGACAGGGAGCTCGTGCGCGAGCTGATGCCGTCCTGGTCGTCCTCCAAAGGCTGGGTGCGTATCGTACTGGTAAGCCTCGCGATGGGATTCTTCGCGATAGCCCTGGCGCGCCCGCAGATAGGCGCAAAACTCAAGGAACACGAGACCAGGGGCGCCGAGATAATGGTGTGCCTGGACGTGTCCAACTCCATGCTGGCTACAGACTACAGCCCTTCCCGTCTGGACAGGGCCAAGCTGGCGATTTCCCGTATGGTGGAACGTCTTGAAGGAGACCGCATAGGCCTTATAATCTTTGCCGGTACATCCTTCGTGCAGCTTCCCATAACTACGGATTATGTTTCCGCCAAAATTTTCCTGAATTCCATCAATACGGATTCGGTGCCTGTGCAGGGAACCGATATTGGAGACGCCATAACCACCGCAATGAAGAGTTTCAGCGCCCAGAGCGAGAAGAGCAGGGCGATAGTGGTGATTACCGACGGGGAAGACCATGAGGGCACCGGTGCAGAAGCTGCGCGCCAGGCCGCCGAGTATGGAATCAAGGTGTATACCATAGGTGTGGGTACCGCCGAGGGGCAGACAATAAGCAAGAACGGGGAACTGATGAAGGACCGCGACGGCAAGATAGTGGTTACCAGGCTGGACGATTCCACCCTGCGCCAGATTGCCAGGGCCGGCGGCGGAGCGTACATACATGCCGGAAACACCGAGTTCGGCCTGAACCCCATAATAGACGACCTCCGCAAGATGGAGGATGAGAAATACAGTTCGATAGTGTTTGAAGAATACGACGAGCAGTATATGTATTTCCTGGCGATGGCGATACTGCTGCTGGTCGTTGAAATGCTGATTGGCGGCAGAAGGCACGCCAGAAAACTGTTTTGACGCTATGAAACTTAAATTGATACTTAGCCTTGCCGTGCTGGTGCTTCCTCTCTTCTGTGCGAATGCGCAGACAGACTGGAGGGAGGTGCGTTCCGGCAACCGGAAGTACGCCGGCGAAAAATGGAAGGAGGCCGAGCTGGAATACAGGAAGGCCCGGTTGAAAGACAGCCTGTCAATAGCGGCGTCTTACAATCTGGCAAGTTCGCTCTATCGCCAGCAGGATATCGAATCTGCGGCCAAGGCGCTGGATGCCCTGAAGGGACATGTGGAGGAAAGTCCGCATGCCGCCGACTGGTATTACAACAGTAATACCAG
>JAGAAU010000031.1 GCA_017615135.1 Bacteroidales bacterium
CAAGATATTGATACAAAAAAAAGAGCTGTGACCCTCACGGGCAACAACTCTTACTAACCACATAATTAATAACACTAAAACTAATAACCAATCAGACTGACGGACCAGAACGGCCACTTACTCAATCCGATTGCAAAGTTATAGATTAAAATTTAATTTACAAATTTTTTTAACAATTTTTTCAAAAATATTTACAATGCCCACCAACTGCCTGTATTACAACGTTTGTAACAGTCGCGAATCACGTCAATCAACCTTGAAAAACTTAAAGCCAAAATTTTACTAACTGAATCGCTACCTGTTTCGAACTAAAATTCGTAACTTAGCAGTCTTATGTCCCGGATTAAGGTACTCGGATTTTTGCTTTGCGTGCTGGCGATGATAGCCGGGATGAGCATCCTTGTATCTTTCCTGCCCGTTAATGAATATATAGAGTACCCTGACTGGAAAGAACTTAAAGAGCTGGTTGTCCCGCCGGCCAAGGAAGAAACCAATCCGGAAGAGCTGGAGAGGGAGATTCAGGCCGAACTGGCCAGACAAAGGCTCGCTGCATGCGCAGACTCCCTAGGCAGAGTGGGACTTATTTTTCAGGAATACTTCAGGACCGATCCTGCTGCGATAGCGTTCCCCGCCGATTCCGTCATGGATTCTTTCTTTGCGGCCCTCTCGGCATCTGATTCAATAGCCCTTCGCATCCTTCATTACGGCGACAGCCAGATTGAAGAAGACCGAATGTCGCAGACTCTCAGAGATTCCCTGCAGAAACGCTTCGGCGGCGGCGGCCCTGGAATGCTGCCATTCGCAAACCAGCATACGCTAAGCACGAGCAGCCGAATAGCCGGCAGTTATGTCCCCTACTCTTCATTCGGATTCGGGGGTTCATACAAAAAGGACAGGCTGTATGGCCCGCTCGGCAGATCGTCCCATCTGGAGTCTGGCTGCAACTTTGTCGCAAGCACCATACGCAACGGCTCCAGCTCTTCGTATTTCAATCGTTTAACGGTAATCTGCGCCAATCCTTCAGCAAAATTCAGCGTTTCCTGCGCAGACAGCTCGGTTACGGTACGGCACGACACTTCCGGCACAAAGGTGCTCGCAATACGGTTCAGCCTGCCGGACAGCACCACCGCCGCGAACGTAAAGATTGGCGCCGGGGCCCTGGTTTACGGAATCCAGCTGGACAATGGCAGGGACAGCAGCGGCCGCGGAGGCGTATTTGTAGACAATGCCGCCATGAGGGGTTGCTCCGGCACGGTCTTCACCCGCAGCGATTCCACCACGGTCACGGATTACTGCAGGCTCGCAAACGTAAAACTCATAATTTACCAATATGGCGGAAACATGGTCCCCGCATGCACAGGCCCCAAAAGCACATCACACTACTGCCAGTTGGTAAACAAGGAGCTGCGGCATCTGCGGAACGTGGCACCGGAGGCTTCGATCCTCTTTATCGGCCCCTCCGACATGAGCACCAACATCAAAGGCTCCATGGTCAGTTATCCCCAGCTCGAGGCATTTGCAGATTCCCTGAAGGCAACCGCATTCGCAAACGGCGTAGCCTGGTGGGACCTCCGCAAAGCCATGGGCGGTGACGGGTCCATGAAAGACTGGGTGCTCGCCAATCCGCCGCTGGCCGGGCGGGACTATATACACTTTACTCCCAAAGGAGCGAAGATTGCCTCAGGTATGCTAAGCGATGCCCTGCTGAAGGCATACGATTACTATCTCTACCGCATGGAATGCAAAGCACTGGAGGAAGAGTGATGGAAACTTTTATACTTTTCAACCCCGAATCCCCGCTTCTGTTCACCAAATTTTCCTTTTGGTTCTTCTTTGCGGCAGTCTACGCACTGGTGGCGCTTGCAGGGAACAGGGTGATGCTGCGAAACACTTTCCTCTTCCTGTCCAGCCTCTTCTTCTACTACAAATCCAGCGGGCTCGCAGTTCTGATACTGGTTTTCGTAATATTCTCAGACTTCTTCATAGCCAAGCTCATCGCGTCGTCCAGACGGAAATTCCCTAAACGTTTCTGGCTTACCCTGAGCTTAGCCATAGACCTGGGCCTGCTGTGCTATTTCAAGTACGCCTACTTCTTTGCAGACGTTCTGAAGCAGCTGACCGGAATCCAAATCGAGGTCACCGACGTATTCGCCCGTCTGGGCAATATGATAGCAGGCCGGGAACTTTTCAGCGTAGACGCCATAGTGCTGCCGGTGGGAATCTCCTTCTTTACCTTCCAGCTCATCAGCTACACCATGGACGTGTTCCGCGGGGAGATAAAACCTCTGCGCAACATTCTGGACTTCGGGTTTTACGTGAGTTTCTTCCCGCAGCTGGTGGCAGGCCCGATAGTCCGAGCTTCCGAGTTCATCCCCCAGATCCACCGCCGGTTCTGCCTGAGCCGCCGGCTATTCGGCATCGCGGTATTCTGGATACTTAACGGACTGATCAAAAAGATAGTCTTGAGCGACTATATTGCCGTAAATTTCGTAGACAGGGTGTTCGACAATCCCCTGCTATTCTCTGGATTCGAGAACCTTACCGCCCTGTTCGGCTATTCCCTGCAGGTCTATGCCGATTTTTCCGGCTACACCGATATAGCCACCGGAGTCGCGGCCCTTACAGGCTTCTATCTGCCCAAGAACTTCAATTCTCCCTATAAAGCCACCAATCCGCAGGATTTCTGGAGAAGGTGGCACATGTCCCTGAGCCGCTGGCTCAAATCCTACCTATATATACCTTTGGGCGGCAACAGGAACGCCAGCTTCGGCACCTGGTTCTGGATACTGGTATTCGCGGCCATCACCCTGATACTCTCCGGGAGCGTGATTACCGCAGCGCTCATCGCTTTCTTCGGCATTGCCGGCACCATTGCCGGAATCGTCAGCAAGGTCCAGAGAAAAAAGATCTTTTCCAACGTAAACCGCTTTATTACCATGCTCTTTGGAGGAATGTGGCACGGAGCAAGCTGGAACTTTATAATCTGGGGCGGGCTGAACGGCATAGGCATGGTGGTGGCCATAATCTGGAAAGACCTCAAGTGGATATGGAGAGTACTGCTCGTGTTTGCAGCCGCGGGCTTCTGCGCCTGGATGAGTTACAGCCATCCGGCACCGGTATGGAACATACTGGCTGTATGGAGTGCGGTTCTGGCCGCTGCCAGCCTGATACGGGCGATTTACTCGCTGATAAGGGGTAAAAGGCCAGACGGAGGCTTCGTCAAGGGGCTTGGCACCGTCTGGGGAGTGATTCAGACCTTTACCTTCATCACCTTCACCCGCCTGTTCTTCCGCAGCGGCTCAAACCTCGATCCGGCCACTGCCAACGAAACCGCATGGAGGACAGCCCGCGACATGGTAAACCAGATAGGATCTGCATGGAACCCAGAAATAATCCCGTCCGTCTGTCTGGCATACTGGAAGGTGTTTGCACTGATTATCGCCGGGATGATCATACACTGGCTGCCGGAACGCTTCAAGCGCCGCTACCGGCTGTCCTTCGCTTCCATCCCCCTCCCCCTGATGGCCGTCTGCGTCCTTCTTGTAGTCATTCTTGTGTATCAGTTCGTTACCGCCGGCATGCAGCCGTTCATATATTTTCAGTTCTAATATGAAAAAACGTAAACTCTTAAGCATCCTTGTCGCCCTGCTTGGCGTGGCCTTGCCAGCCACTGCCGTATTCACGGGAATGGGGCTGGACGCAACGCTTTTCAATCTGCGCCGTGAGTTGTATCACGACTACAAGCAGATAGGCAGCACGCGGGAAAAGATGGAAAGCACTTATGCCGTGCAACACCAGAAGATGGTGGACATTGTCAAAAAATGCAACGATCTGTCCCTGATGCTGTATTCCCAGAAGCAGGACTATACTTTTGATATCAGTTATGCCCTGGAGAAAGTCTCACAGGAATACAACGACTTCAACAAGAACCGTACTCCTTACGACCGCATCGTATCCTCCCTGGATGTGGAAATCAACAGATATGCGCGCTTGATCGAGTCTCTGCGCCGTCTCCCGCCGGAACTCAGGGACCTGGAGGTGGTGCCGGACAGTCTGGCCTACCACAACGATACTCTGGACGCGCACCTGATGCATAACGAGAGCCTCCTTCAGCAGGAACTTCAGGAGCAGGTAGAAGCCGTACTGGCCTCAAATACGCCATTTATCCTGAGCGATGCCGGTCAGGCAAACCGCGACTCCTGCCTTCTTTATGCTTCCGAACTGCTTAAACTCTTTGCACAGACGCGTGAGCAGGCAATGGCGGACAGCACCCATTACAAGGAAGCACAGCTCCGCATGGAAGAATCTTACAAGTACGCCAGGGAATATTATGCCATTCTCGAAAACAAGGTGTTCACAGAGGGACAGACACCATGGAAGACCATCCTGGAGCAGCCCGGCGAGTATTGGGCAGAGACACGTAAAGCCATGGGCGAAAAATACAGTTTCTCGTACATGCGCGAGATGCTCAACGATGAGCAGGCCGCATATGACCTGGATGCAATCGCCAATGACAGCCAGCTTGCCAACTCGGCAAAGATGTACTGGATGTCATATTATTTCCTGGCTTTCTTTGTCTTTTGGGGATTGTCAGCCCTACTCCTTTTACCCATTTATCGTTTTGTCAAACCCGTTGCAAAACGGGTAAAAAAAGAGCAGCGGCGCTATCTGGCCCTGCTGCTGGGCTGCGTCATACTCCTCCTTACCCTCAGTTATAGTATCAGCAATGATGAAATTGTCCGCAAGGGGATCAGCTTTTTGCACGCCTTCATCGGGCTGCTAATGGCCATCACTACGGCTCTGCTCGTCCGGCTGGACCCGACAAAACTGAAGGACAGTATCCGGATTTACCTGCCGACCATCTTCACTGCCCTGTTCGTCATCTGCTGCCGGGTTTTGTTCGTGCCTAATGCCTTTTTGAATTTATTCTTCCCGCCCCTGCTGCTGGTAATGGCGCTTTGGCAATTGGCAGCCAATCTGCGACGCAACGGGAAAGCCGACCAGACCGATGTGGTGATTGGGTGGATTTCCTTCGGAATCACTGCCATCGCTCTGGGGATTGGTTTTGCCGGCTATGTCTTCCTGGCGCTGATAATTCTGGTGTGGTGGTTTTTCCAGTTGGCGCTTGTGCTTGCCATCGTCTCTGTATGGAACTTTACACGCCTCCATAAGGAAGAACGGCTGAACAAACGTTTGGCTGCATATAAAGCCAAAATTACTTACGTAACCGGCTCGGCCAGGGAAGAACTGTTGTTCAGGGTTACCTGGTTATACGATCTTATCCATAAGGTCCTGATTCCTCTGTTGGTTCTGTGCTCCTTCCCCGCCTGCATATTCTGGGCACTGAACATTTTCGAATTCAAAAACCTGTATCGCACCATCTTCGAGGTGCCGTTCATCCGTCAGGGCGAATTCAGGATATCCCTGTACAGCATTCTGTTCCTAACGGGATTGTTCTTCATGTTCCGCTATGTGAGCAAGCTTCTGCACACCCTCTGGCAGACCTTCAAGTATCGCCGCTTCCTCCGCAAAAACAATCGGAAAACGGTGCGGAACAATGAAATCAACCTGGCACTGGGGAACAGCATCATCAGCGTACTGGTCTGGTTTATATATGCCGATATCTTCATTGTTACGCTGAATATCCCCACCACCTCTCTCGGGCTGATTGCCGGCGGCCTGTCTGCCGGTATCGGTCTGGCTCTCAAAGATATTCTCAACAACTTCATTTACGGCATCCAGCTCATGGGCGGCCGCCTGAGGGTTGGCGACTGGATCGACTGCGACGGCGTCCGTGGCAAGGTGGTGGACATCAATTACCAGACCACCCTGGTGGAAACGCTCTTCGGCACCCAGGTGGCTTTCCTGAATTCCTCCCTGTTCAGCAAGAACTTCACCAACCTTACCCGCAACAACGCTTACGAACTTACCATCATCAAGGTTGGCGTCGCCTACGGCACAGACTTCCAGAAGGTTCGCGAGGCACTGGAGAAAGGTCTGGAAGTTCTCAAGACCAAGGATAAGTACGGACGGGATATCGTAGAACCGACTTACGGGCACTATATCCGTTTCGACGATTTCGGGGACAGTTCCGTGAATGTGGCGGTGAGACAATACGTGCTGGTGTCCGAGCAGATTGAATACCGTTATCAGTGCAAAGAACTCATCTATAAGATTCTTGCAGAAAACGGCATCACCATCCCGTTCCCGCAGCGCGATGTTCATATGATTGAGAGCAAGGATAAATAGTTTAAGACGATGGAACTCAGGTTCAAGAAAAAATCAGACATCTTCAACATCGCGGTTACCGCCGTGGCCGCGGTTCTCTCCGTGGGAATCATGCTTTACGGCGTGGGGCACTTCGGCCTGAAGAATACATGGCCGGAGCTGGTGCTCAACCTGTCCTACATTGCCTGTCTGGTAATGATGTGGATGTATTTCTTCAACTTCCGCATCACGTCGCAGCAGTTCAATTACTGGTGCTCTGTATGCATTGGCATCGCGGTACTGCTGCGGGACGTCCTTTTCCCTCCCCCGCTGGCTTATTACCCGATTCTCCTTGCGTGCCGCATCCTTTCGGTACTGCTGCTCCTCACCCTTATGTATTTCTACGCCCGCAAGGACTGGGAAACCTATTCGAAGCGTAAGTTGTGGATAATATGTATTATAGACATGCTCATTGCGGCACTATACAACCTGGATATCATCCTGGAGCCCACAGATGAATACACCGCCTATATGCTTACGGAAATATGGATCCGTCCCACTATCACTTACGGCCTTGTAGCCTGTTTTATAAAGGAAGCTAAAGAATAAAGAATAAAGAATAAACATCACTGGAATGAAAAAATCACTTATTGCACTGAGCTTTGTAGCTCTTTTTGTAGTGGCCTGCCAGCCCGACCTGCCTGATATTAAACCTCAGGCCCAAACGGAATGGATAAGCCGTACCACCGATTTCCAAAGCAATTATACGCTGGATCAGATGGTGATTTTAAGCCGTCACAACATCCGCTCCCCGCTGGTAAGCAAGCAATCCGTGCTCACGCGTCTCACCAATAACGACTACCAGTGGTTCCAATGGGAGGGCAGCCCCAGCCATCTTTCCGCCAAAGGAGAGAGATTGGAAATACTGATGGGAACATTTTTCAAAGAATGGCTGGAAAAGAAAGACTTCATCTCGCATTATTCAGCCGACAACTATTCTTTCCGTTTCTATGCCAATGCCAAGCAGCGTTGTCAGGTGACCGCCAAAAGCTTCGCTGGCGCACTTCTTCCCGGGAAGAATCCCCGTGTGGAGATGAACGTGCAGTACGATACGATGGATCCGGTGTTCAATCCCCAGATAACCACTCTGTCTGAGAGCTTCGTCAATCAAGCCCAAAAGGAGATTAATGAGATTTTCGGCGACCTTAATGCCGGAGTGGCATCGGCATACGCATTGATGGAAAATGTTATCGACATTACACATTCA
>JAGAAU010000032.1 GCA_017615135.1 Bacteroidales bacterium
AACTCATAAGCGCTTTCAACGAAGCAGGTTTCCGCGACGCACGCCTCATCAAAGACAGCGTCTATTACATTACCCCCAACCGGCTTGGCATAGACCTCTATCTGGAGCAGGGTAAGAAATACTACTTCGGAGACCTCAGCTGGACCGGTAACTCCGTCTATCCCACGGAGGTCCTGAACAATATCCTCTCTATCAAGAAGGGCGATGTCTATGACGTGGTTACCATGGAGAAGCGACTCTTCGGCGGCGGCAAGCAGACAGATTACGACGTGTCCAAGCTGTACCGCGACAACGGCTACCTATTCTTCAGCCTCAGCCCCGTAGAGACCAATATCCAGAACGATACCGTAGATGTTGAGCTCCGTATATCCGAGGGCAAGCAGGCAACCCTGAACAATATCGTAATCAACGGCAACGACCTTACCAACGAGAGGGTGGTGCGCCGCCAGATATTCACCCGTCCGGGTTATCTGTTCAGCCAGACCGATTTCGAACGTTCCATCCGCGAAATAGCCTCTCTGGGGCAGTTCGATCCGGAGGCTATCATGAACCCCACCACCGGCTATGCCATCATCCCCAACCAGCTCACCAATACGGTCGATCTGGTGTACAACGTTTCGGAGAAGCCTTCCAGCCAGCTGGAACTTTCCGGAGGATGGGGCGGAAGCACCTTTGTGGCCACGGTGGGCGTTAGTTTCAACAACTTCTCCACCCGTCGTTTCTTCGACAAGACCGCTTGGCGGCCTGTGCCTCTCGGAGACGCCCAGAACCTGGCTTTCCGATTCCAGACCAACGGTACCTACTATACCGCACTCACCGCCAACTTCACCGAACCCTGGCTCTTCGGCAAGAAACCTACATCGCTGAACCTGGCGGCATATTACACCAGGCAGACCAATTCCTACCTTGCGCTGAACATTCTCAAGAACGACAAGCAGTTCGAGGTGTACGGATTCTCGGCCTCTCTTGGCAGCCGTCTGAAATGGCCAGATAATTATTTCGTGCTCTATAACGGATTCAGCTGGCAGACCTATAAACTCACCAACTGGTACAGCGGATACTTTATCTTCGACACAGGTATATCGAACAATATCAGCTACACCATCAGCCTGAACCGTAATTCCACGGACCAGCAGATTTACCCCAGGCAGGGTTCCGATATCTCCATGTCGCTCTCGCTCACGCCTCCGTTCTCTCTGTTCCGCAAGTACGATTACGACCTGAACGGCAATAAGGTTCCCGTAAAGAGCTGGAAGGATGTAGATTACGACAACTGGACCGCCCAGCAGCGCTACCGTTGGATAGAGTATCATAAGTGGAAGTTCTCCGCCACCACCTACCTGAAGATAGTGGGAGATCTGGTGCTCATGGCGCGCGCTCAGTTCGGCTATCTGGGCTATTACAACCGCAACTGGGGTTATTCTCCGTTCGAGGGTTTCCTCGTGGGTGGAGACGGAATGTCGGGTTACAATACCTACGGTTCCGAGGTAATCTCCCTGCGCGGTTACAAAAACTACTCGCTTACCCCGTCGTCGCTTTCCGGCTATAACAGCAACGGTTATTCCTACTCCGGAAACGTTTATGATAAATTTACCATAGAGCTGCGCTACCCTGTAGTGCTTCAGCCCACATCGACCATCTTTGTGCTTGGCTTCCTCGAGGGCGGTAACTGCTGGTCCGATATCCGCCAGTTCAATCCGTTCCAGATTAAGCGCAGTGCTGGTGTGGGCGTTCGAATCTTCCTCCCTATGATTGGTCTGCTCGGTGTAGACTGGGGCTGGGGCTTTGATGACGCAACGCACGGTGGCAGCCAGTTCCACTTTGTAATTGGACAACAATTTTAAAATTCACTGATATGAAAAAGATTTTATTGATCGCTTCTGCAGCATTTCTCTGTGTGACCGGTTTCGCTCAGACCAAATTTGCACACGTGAATACTGAGGAACTTGTACAGCTCTCTCCCGAGTCCGATCAGGCCCGTGCCACTCTTACCGCTTCCCGCAAGGAGGCTCACGACACCTATCAGGCGATGGTGGAAGAACTCCAGACAAAGTATCAGAAATATGAACAGAACGCCCAGACCTGGACGGCAGCGATACGCCAGAGCAAGGAGAAGGAACTTACAGATATTCAGACCCGTATCCACGAGTTTGAACAGTCCATTCAAACCGAGCTCCAGCAACAGCAGCAGCAACTGATGGCCCCCATTTACCAGAAGGCGATAGATACCGTTAAGGAGATTGCCAAGGCCGGCGGTTACATCTATGTGTTCGAGGTGAACGGTCTGGTGTATTTCGACGAGTCCCAGAGCACGGACATTACCCCCGAGGCCCGCAAGCGTCTCAATATCCCTGAAGGACGTACCCTCGAGGCCCTTCAGGCAGAGATTCAGGCCCAGCAGCAACAGCTTCAGTAAATTTATTGTGCAGAAGAAGGATATTTGCACTTTCATCGCCTGTGCCACCCTCGGCACCATAAGAGGGAGGGGTCACGCAGTGACGGCAGGGAAAGTGCAAATATCCTTCTTCCAGTTACAGGCATTTATTACAGGCATTTAATAATACGCGTTAAGTAATAAGCAGTATATGCAGAACAAGGTTATTGATGTAAAGGACGTCGTAATCAGATTTGCGGGAGATTCCGGTGATGGCATGCAGCTCACCGGATCTCTTTTTGCGGACATGTCCGCCGTTTACGGCAACTCCCTCTCGACTTTTCCGGATTATCCGGCAGAAATCAGGGCCCCTCACGGCACTGTTTCCGGTGTTTCCGGGTTCCAGGTCCACATAGGCTCCGGCAAGGTGTCAACCCCCGGCGACCTTTGCGACCTGCTGGTAGCTATGAACCCTGCGGCCCTCAAGGCCAATGCAAAGTGGTGTAAACCCACCGCGATGATTCTGGTGGATGCAGATTCCTTCGATGAGGCATTGATGACCAAGGCGGGCTTCACTACCGATAATCCCTTCGAGGAACTGGGAGTGGAGGACAGGACCATCATTGCCGCCCCTATCAGTACTCTGACCAAAGAAAGTCTCAAGGACAGCGGTCTGGACGCCAAGTCTGTGCTGAAGTGCAAGAATATGTTCACCCTGGGTATGGCCTGCTTCATCTACAGCCGTCCTCTCGAATATGCCTTCAGCTATCTCGAGAAGAAGTTCGGGAAGAAGCATCCGGAGCTGGTGGCGCCCAATAGGAAGGTGCTCACGGACGGATTCAACTATGCCGCTGCAATCCAGGCTATCCCCAATACTTATACGGTAGCAAAGAACCATAGCCTTCCCAAGGGTACTTACCGTAATATTACTGGTAATCAGGCCGTTGCGTGGGGGCTTATGGCAGCTTCGGAAAAATCCGGCCTGCCACTGTTCTGCGGCTCATACCCTATTACTCCGGCCACCGCAATCCTTGAAGAGCTCGCTCTGTACAAGAACCTCGGTGTGCGCACTGTGCAGGCTGAAGATGAAATTGCAGGTATCTGTACCGCCATCGGCGCTTCCTACGCCGGCAATCTGGCCGCCACTACCACTTCAGGTCCCGGACTCTCGCTTAAATCGGAGGCTCTCGGACTGGCAGTGATGGCAGAACTGCCCCTGGTGCTTGTAGACGTTCAGAGGGGCGGCCCTTCTACGGGACTTCCCACCAAGACGGAGCAGACAGACCTCGATCAGGCGCTCTACGGACGCAACGGTGAATGCCCTATGCCGGTAGTTGCCGCCCACAGTCCCGCGCACTGCTTCGATGCGGCCTTCTCAGCTGCCAAGATAGCGCTGGAGCATATGACTCCGGTAATCCTCCTGTCCGAGGGTTTCCTCGGAAATGGCAGCGAAGCCTGGCGTATCCCGTCGATGTCGGAGTATCCGGAGATTAAACCTCCTTTCGTGAAGGGAGAACTTGCTGAAGGGGAGAAATTCAAGCCTTTCGAGCGTGATGCTCAGACACTTGCACGCAGTTGGGCGGTTCCTGGTATTCATGGTTACGAGCATCGTGTAGGCGGTCTTGAGAAGAATCATGCCGGGGTGCTTTCCAATGATCCTGCGAATCATGCCCTCATGGTTGCAGAAAGGGCTGAGAAGGTGCAGAGGGTGGCGTCTTCCATCCCTGAGCTGGAAGTTGTCGGCCCGGGTTCCGGCAAACTGCTGGTAGTTGGCTGGGGCGGTACTTACGGTCATATCCTGAGTGCCGTCGGCGAGGTCGGGAATGTTTCCTTCGCTCACTTCGACTACATTATGCCGCTGCCTGCAAATACGGCGTCGGTGTTCGGAAAATTCGAAAAGATTCTGGTCTGCGAACTCAATTCGGGTCAGTTTGCCCGCTATCTGCGCGGTATTTTCCCGGATGCGGATATTCGTCAGTTCGACAAGGTTCAGGGCCAGCCCTTCCTTGTGTCGGAAATTGTTGAAGCAATTAAAAAAGAACTGTAGTTATGGCAAAATATACTTTTAAGGATTTCAAGAGCAATCAGGAGGTGCGCTGGTGTCCCGGTTGCGGAGACCATGCAGTTCTTACGGCCCTCCAGAGGGCACTCCCTGAACTGGCGGAGAAGATGGACCTTCCCAAGGAAAACTTCATGGTTGTGTCCGGTATCGGCTGTTCCTCACGTCTGCCGTACTATATGGATACTTATGGTTTCCATAGTATTCACGGGCGCGCTACTGCCATTTCCAGCGGTATCAAGGTGGCCCGGCCGGATCTTTGCGTCTGGCAGGCTTGCGGAGACGGAGACGCCCTGGCCATAGGCGGTAACCATTTTATCCACGCTATACGTCGTAACGTAGATATTAATCTGGTACTTTTCAACAACCGGATTTACGGTCTTACCAAGGGCCAGTATTCTCCTACTTCCAAACTTGGTGCAATTACCAAGACCTCGCCTTATGGCACAGTGGAACCTCCGTTCATCCCCGGTTCGCTGGTGCTCGGTGCAAAGGGAACCTTCTTTGCGCGTTCGCTGGATGTAGATTTGAACCTGAATGTGGAGATTATGCTCCAGGCAGGGCTCCATAAGGGCTGTTCGGTAATCGAGATGCTTACCAACTGCGTAATTTTCAATAACGGCGCCCATAAGGAGCTGTCCGACCCCGCATTCAAGGCAGATCGTACTATTGTCCTGAGGCACGGAGAGAAGATGATATTCGGTGCCCGCAAAGACAAGGGCCTGGTGCTGGATGGAATGTCTCTGAAGGTTGTGACGATAGGGGAGAATGGCATCACTGAAGACGATATCCTCACTCACGATGCGCACAACCCCGACATGGGCCTGCATATCCTGCTTTCGGAAATGCACGGACCGGATTTCCCCGTGGCGCTTGGCGTTATCAGGGATGTCGAAGCCCCCACCTACGACCGTGAGGTAACCCGTCAGGTGGAAGAAGTGAGCGCCGCCGCAAAGATTCATTCCATGGATGACCTTCTGCACAGCGGCACCACCTGGGCGGTCTGAAAAGCTTCCGATTCCGTTGTTGGGTAAATTCAGAATTAATCTTACCTTTGCAACGGATTTTATGGTGAGTTGTCCGAGTGGTTG
>JAGAAU010000033.1 GCA_017615135.1 Bacteroidales bacterium
GAGGACCGGGTCGGACCAGCCTCTGGTATACCGGTTGTGGCGACAGCTGCACCGCCGGGTATCCACGCTGGGTCAGGATAAGCGCTGAAAGCATCTAAGCGCGAAGCCGTCTTCAAGATGAGACTTCCCTATAGGGTCGTGGGAGACTACCACGTTGATAGGCCGGAGATGTAAGGGCGGAGACGTCCTCAGTCGACCGGTACTAATAGCCCGAGATCTTTCCGCTTGGAAGGAAAACGCAGTCAGCTGAGAAGCTGCTATATTGATGGAAGTGCCTTGAAAATCTCTCTCAAGTGATATATTGCGGCGGTTATAGCGGTGTGGTCCCACCTCTTCCCATCCCGAACAGAGAAGTTAAACACACTAGCGCCGATGGTACTGACCTACCAGTTGGGAGAGTAGGTAGCTGCCGCTCTTCGGGAGGGTGATTGAGTCTTCGGACTTCGGTCACCCTCCTTTTTTTTATGTTAAAAGGCTTGAATTTTATCTACTCTGCCGTCCCAGTCTTCGCAGGGGACCTGGGCTGCGATGCGCCATTTCTGGCAGATGCCTATCTTTGGACAACTCAGATGTGGGAGGAGTCGGTCGTAGAAACCTTTGCCTCGCCCGAGCCGGCCGCCGGAAAGGTCGAAGGCTAAACCCGGAATCAGTGCCAGATCTATCTCAGACGGAGCTACGGCCGCGGATGATGCAGTTGGCTCCAGGATTCCTTTCCATCCCGCAGACAGAAGCTCAGGATGGTATTCCCTAAGCAGGAGTTCATTGCCGTCAACTACTGGCAATACAATGCGTTTGGCACTTTCCCATTTGCGGATGAAATCAAGCGTGGGAACCTCGTCCTGCAGCGCCATATAGACTAGAATGGTTTGTGCTGAACGGAACTCCGGTAACGATTCCACGCACGACCAGCCAGAGGCTAAGGCCTCGAATTCCAGGACTTTACCTGCGCTCAGAGCCCTCATTTGGGTGCGCAGGGCAGCCTTTTCAGAACTGGTCTTTGATATTGTAGTCATTCCTTTCGGAGGAACTGCGTGCAATCATCTCTCCCAGGAATCCGGTAAGGAAGAGCATCACGCCCAGCACCACTGCCATCAGTGCAAGGTAGAACAGAGGCTGGTCGGTTACTGCGCGGTATTTGAGCCCCTGCGCCTGATGGACCAGTTTCTCGACAATAATCCATATCGTCATAACAAAGCCCACAAGGAACATGAAAATTCCGTTATAGCCGAAGAAGTGCATGGGCTTCTTGCCGAATGTGCTTAGGAACCACAGGGAGAGCAGGTCCAGGAACCCGTTTACGAAGCGGTTCATCCCGAATTTGCTCTTGCCGTATTTGCGTTTATCGTGGTGGACCGGTTTTTCTCCGATATGGGTGAAACCGGCGTTTTTCGCCAGATAGGGGATGTAGCGGTGCATTTCGCCGTAAACCTCGATGCTCTTCACTACATCTTTACGGTATGCCTTCAGCCCGCAGTTCATATCGTGCAGTTTTATGCCGGTTATGCATCTGGCGGTGGCGTTGTATACTTTTGAAGGCAGGTTTTTGGTAAGGGCGTTGTCTTTGCGTTTCTGCTTCCAGCCGGAAACCACGTCAAATCCGTCGTTGACAATCATCCGATAGAGTCCCGGTATTTCTTCAGGGGAATCCTGGAGGTCTGCGTCCATCGTTATCACTACTTCTCCGACCGCCTGCCTGAATCCGCAGAAAAGTGCCGCAGATTTGCCGTAATTGCGGCGAAAACGTATGCCGTGCAGGCTGGAATTTTCCCCTGCGAGCTTCTGAATGACCTCCCAGCTGTTGTCGGTGGAGCCGTCGTCTACCAGTATTACTTCGTAACTGAAAGATTCCTGCTTCATCACCGCATCAATGCGGCTGCAGAGTTCCGAAAGCGATTCGGCCTCGTTCAAAAGAGGCACTATTACCGAAATGTCAGTCATTTTGATTATCCTCCTCTGTGTAGTTCTCGAAAGGATCCCTGGAAGGAATGTTTCTGGAAAGTATTCCCGCCAGTATCACTCCGAAGACAAAACAGTAGCAGAGGTTGGCGAAAAAGGTCATCTGGGGCATTTTATCCATCATTTGCGACATCTGGTCCGCTGCCGCCGCCGGCATGCGTGCGCTCATGGTAGACAGTGCGTCTGCAAAGACGTCCGGCTGGATGAAAAGTACCCAGGCAAGGTAATATGAGCTGTAAACGAGGGAAGACAGCAGCGAAGTGAGAACTCCGAAGCGGAAAACCCTGGCATTGTCTGCATCCGGGCTGGCGGCCGCAAATGCCTGCATGAACTTTTTCATGAGGAAAATGCAGAACCAGAATTTTGCCGCCCAGAGCCCTATGTTCAGGATTGCCAGCAGAATGTTGGAAGAGGCCGTCAGGGAATTTATCGTGAAATACAGGATGGATACGCCCCCGAGAGCCAGACCGGCTTTGGAAGCATGGTCCCAAGTTGTTCTGTTGTTGCTCATAACGGATACAAATATACATAAAAAATTGTATCTTTGCAGGCTTATATAATTATTGGATAGTGATATGTTGACAATCGCATTTACAGACGGCAGCATCCGTCCCTGGGACGACGACGAGGCAAAAAGGATATTCTGGCATTCGTCTGCGCACCTTATGGCGGAGGCTATCGAGGCCCTCTATCCCGGAGTGAAGTTCGGCGTGGGACCTGCAGTAGAGAATGGATTTTATTATGATGTGGATTTCGCGGGCGCGCAAATCAGCGAGGCGGACCTCCCGAAGATTGAGGAGAAAATGCGAGAGTTGGCGCGTGCAAAGGAGACTTTCGAGTGCAGTCATGTCTCCAAGGCCGATGCGATGGACTATTTCAAGAAGAAGGGCGATCCGTACAAGTGCGAACTTATCGATGCACTTGAAGACGGGAGCATAACCTTCTATAAGAATGGCAATTTCACTGATTTGTGCCGTGGTCCTCACGTCAAGCATGCGGACGACATCAAGGCCATAAAACTGCTTTCCATTGCCGGTGCGTACTGGAAAGGAGACCAGGAGCGCGAACAGCTTACCCGTATCTACGGTATCACTTTCCCCAAGAAATCCATGCTGGACGAGTACCTGCTGGTGCTCGAAGAAGCCAAGAAGCGCGACCACCGCAAACTGGGAAAGGAGATGGAACTCTTCACCTTCTCTTCCCGCGTAGGCCTCGGACTTCCCCTCTGGCTGCCCCGCGGTGCCGTTATGCGCAACATCCTCGAGAACTTCCTCAGGCGCAAGCAGACGGAGATTGGCTACCTGCCCGTAGTTACTCCCCATATCGGAAGCAAGGACCTCTATGTAACTTCAGGCCACTATGCCAAGTACGGAAAGGATTCCTTCAGGCCGATTACAACCCCGCAGGAGGGCGAGGAGTATATGCTCAAACCCATGAACTGCCCTCATCACTGTGAGATTTTCCGCAGTTCCCCCCGTTCCTACCGCGATTTGCCCCTGCGCTTTGCAGAGTTCGGCACCGTTTACCGCTACGAGCAGAGCGGAGAGCTGCACGGGCTTACCCGCGTGCGCAGCTTCACTCAGGACGACGCTCACCTTTTCTGCCGCCCGGACCAGCTCCAGGAAGAGTTTGAGAAGGTTATAGACCTGATTCTCTACGTGTTCAAGACACTTAATTTCGACAAGTTCATCGCCCAGGTTTCCCTCCGCGACCCCAATAACAAGGAAAAGTACATTGGAACCGACGAGAACTGGGATAAAGCCGAGAATGCAATCATCACAGCTGCGGCCAACAAGGGCCTGGAAACTGTGGTTGAAACCGGCGAGGCGGCCTTCTACGGCCCCAAGCTAGACTTTATGGTCAAGGACGCAATCGGCCGTAAATGGCAGCTCGGAACCATCCAGGTAGACTACAATCTCCCCGAGCGTTTCCAGCTTGAATATACTGCCGACGACGGCACCAAGCAGAGGCCTGTGATGATTCATCGCGCC
>JAGAAU010000034.1 GCA_017615135.1 Bacteroidales bacterium
GCTTCCAGGCCGTCTATCTCATTCTGAACCACATCTATCTTCTCCTGAATCTTGCTGATTTCAGGATTTATGGCCTGTACAGTTTCATTATACTTCTCTGTAGCCCTCTGGAGGGCGCTGGAATTATCTGCAACCAGTTTGTCGATATCCTGCAACTGAGAACTGTTGGTCTGCGCAGCGCACACAAGGCTCAAGGCTATTGCGGCAAGCACTAGGGTAAGCTTTTTCATATCGTAATATATTTTCACAAATATATCAAAATTTTACGTACATTTGAGTTATGAATATAATTTTACTTTCGGGAGGCTCCGGAAAACGATTATGGCCTCTTTCCAACGGCGTAAGGTCCAAGCAGTTCCTCAAACTTCTGGACAAACCTGGCGGAGGCCGCGAATCCATGATACAGCGGGTTGCCAGACAGATAGACGAGGCTGGTCTGAATGCCAATATTACCATAGCAGCCAACGAAACCCAGCTGGAGCTGATACGCAGCCAGCTGCCTGGAGACGTAAAGGTTGTTTACGAGCCTGCCAGGCGGGACACTTTTCCTGCAATAGCCCTCGCTTGCGCCCATCTGGCCCTGGAGCAGGGCTGCGGGGAAGACGAAGTGGTAGTGGTCATGCCCTGCGATCCCTACACCGGAAACGGCTATTTCCAGACGCTTAAACGCATGGCGGAAGCGGTAGAGCAGAATGCCGCCAGACTGGTACTCATGGGCATTCAGCCCACCTATCCTTCCTCGAAATACGGCTATATAGTTCCGGACGGGGGAAGCGCTTCCGTTCGCAAAGTCCTTCGCTTTACCGAGAAGCCTTCAGTGGAAAAGGCTGAAGAGTTGCTGTCGCAGGGGGCCCTGTGGAACGGCGGAGTGTTTGCTTTCAAACTGGGATACATGATGGAACTCACCCGCAGTTTCATAGACTCCAACCGCTTCTCTTTCATTCTCAGCCATTACGAAGACTTCCCCAAAATCAGCTTCGACTATCAGGTTGCAGAGAAGGAGACTTCCGTGGCAGTCGTTCCCTACGACGGGGAATGGAAAGACCTGGGCACCTGGAACACTCTCACCGACGAGCTCTCATTCAGCACCACTGGAAGAGCCCTTACCGGGCCTGAATGCAAGAACGTACATATTATCAACGAGCTTAACCTGCCTGTCTTTGCAGACGGGTTGGAAGACGTGGTGATTGCGGTTTCTGAAGATGGCATACTCGTCTGCCGCCGGGACCGCACCGAATTCCTGAAAGAGTACGTAGACAAATTATAAGGCAAGGTCGCGCAGACACACCAGAGGCCCATCGGAGATATCTCCGTGCCAGTTGTGCATACCTCCACCCAGACAGTCCCTGAACAGCTTGCATTCTGCGCAGCTGCCTTTGCGCGCCCATTTTTCCCGGGAACGGAAAAGTTCAAAACCTTCCTCCCAAACCCGGAAGAAATTGTCCTTATAGATATTCCCCTGCCCGAAGATCTTCCTGTCTATATTAGGGCAGGCGCAGATGGTGCCGTCTATCAGCACGGAAGCTATGTTTATACCCGCCCGGCAGAAGAATGGGGTATCCCTCACTGCGGAATCGTATTTTCCAAGGTGCCCTTCGCAGCTGAAAGTCACCTTCATAGGAGCCGATTTGTCTGCCCGTTTATTTTTGATGAATTCCAGGAGCGAGCGGAATTCTTCCGCAGAGAGCAGCATTTCCTTATCGGAGGCAGCCCTACCTATCGGGATAATGGAGAAAAGTCTCCACTGCTTCACCCCAAGGGATGTCAACAGGGAGTACATCTGTTCGAGTTCAGAGAGATTCCTTCGGTTTATGCAGCTAACCACGTCGAAGTTCAGCCGTTTTTCAGCCGCAGCAAGCTCGATTGCCCTGCGGGCACGGAGAAAACTGCCGCTGCGCCCGCGCATCCAGTCGTGCGATTCTTCCAGGCCGTCCAGACTTATGGTAAGGGCCCCGAGGCCTGCCGCCATCAGCGCCTTATGCTTCTGCTCGTCATAAAACCAGCCGTTCGAGACTATGCTCCAGCTCACGCCGCGGCTGCGAAGCGCCCTCCCGATTTCTTCGATATCGGGCCGGAGCACCGGCTCGCCTCCGGTAAGCACAACGGTAAATGGTTTTGCGATGGATTCGCGGGGAATGGTGTCGAAGGCTTTCAGGAAGTCTTCAAGCGGCATGTCGGAGTCTGCAGACGAGGCAAAGCAGTCGCTGCCGCAATGACGGCAATGCAGGTTGCACCTTGTGGTACACTCCCAAAAAAGGTAGTTGAGTTCGTGGACGGCTGTCTCATTGGCCCTGAAAGCCCTCCACAGAAAAGGAGGAATCATTCTGCCGCCTCGGATGACGCATCCGGACTTTCAACAGGTCCGTTGTTCTCTCCGTTTGGAGTCTGGTTTTCCGGAACTTCATCCTGTGCGTAGTAGGGATCACCGTTAGGTGTACCGTAACATGCCTGGAACACGAAGAGGATGGCTGTAAGCGACAGCCCTTTCAGAAGATTGTGGAATAACTTTCTCATACTCCGCAAAAATAACTATTTTCCATATATTTCCAAACCGGAGCGAAGGAAGGCCGCGAAGTCTTCCGCATCCAGATTGTACCCCCTCACAGGCAGCAGCAGGGAGCCGTCGCTGCCAAGAATCGCATAATTGGGCTGGGCGTTCACATTGAAGCGCTGCCGCACAATCCATGAATTCACCCGCCCCATATCTTTAAGCACCCTGCCGTTGTCCAGAGTAACCCACGATTCTTCAGGGAGAGCGGTCTTATCGTCTGTATAAAGGGCTACTATTATATAGGAATCGCGCAACAGGCTGAACACATCCTGCCGGCTCCACACGCGCTGCTCCATCTCCCGGCAGTTCACGCAACCGTGACCGGTAATATCCACAAAGACAGGCTTTCCTTCACGAACGGAAGCCTCCAGCCCCTCTTCAATTGTATAATAGGCATTCAGGCCCAGGGCAATCGGGTGCTGTCCTTCAGACCTTGACGCCCTAGACCCGGCAATTCCCGGAGGAACGCGAGTGACTACAAAGTCCTGGGTTTCAATCGGCGGCAGATAACCGGAAAGGGCCTTAAGCGGAGCGCCCCAGAGCCCGGGCAGCATATAAAGCACGAAAGAGAAAACCGTAATCACCAAGCCCAGACGGAAGACTGAAAGAGGCTTTTCCGGCAGGTCGTCGTGCGGGAAACGGATCTTTCCGAGCAGATACAGGCCGAGGAGGGTGAAAACCGCAATCCAGATGGCAAGATAAACTTCGCGATCCAGTATGCCCCAGTGGTAGGTCTGATCTGCAACGCTCAGGAACTTGAATCCCAGCGCAATTTCCACAAACCCAAGCACTATCTTGACGCTGTTCAGCCATGAACCGTTCTTAAGTTTACCCAAAAGCGAGGGGAAGAAGGCCAGCAGAGTGAACGGCAGGGCGAAGGCTACGGAAAAAGCCAGCATGGTAACCATCGGGGTCCAGAACTCGCCGCCGGTAGAACGTATGAGAACCGACCCAACGATAGGCCC
>JAGAAU010000035.1 GCA_017615135.1 Bacteroidales bacterium
CCAAAAATGACGTCGGTCGTCCCATCAAAAGGATGACCGACGTCACTCTAATCTTCCTAACGGCCTATGGCTATTGCCTCCAGCCGCCGCGGACGACTACAGGCGGGGCAATAGGCACGAAGTCCTTCTCCACGGAGTTGCTGCGGGATACACGGCGGGCTGCCGCGGCTGGCGTACGGTTGATGGCATCCCAGGCCACGAAGTCCTCGTACGTTCCGTGCCAATCGGGACCGAAAGCAAGCTTGTTGATCCTGTACCAAATGGCATAGCGCGAAGGGGCGTTGAAACCACCGGTATTGTTGTTCATGATGCTGTTACGGGTAGGACGCCATGCACCGTAGCAGTAGGTAAAGGCTCCTTCAAAGACACCAAGGCCTTCGGAACTATAGCGGTCGTCCGCAAGGAAGGCTGACCATTTTACGGTCGCAGGGTCGGACGTGAAATCGCCGTTTCCCCACCAACCGTATGCGGCCGCAGAGCGGTACTCGTCGATTTTCTCCTGCGGGATAGTGCCGTTCGAAACATAGTAATACTCGTCGGCCAGCTTGCCGAAACCGTGACCGCCGGCCTCATGCATGAGAATGCCGTTGAAGGTGGCATCATAACTGCTCACAGGGAAGTAAGAAATGGACAATCCACTAAGATAGCCGCCGTTTTCCGGAGGATACATATTACACATTCCTGCGTAGTAATCGCGGTTCATCAGAACAAGGACTGTCGCCTCGTCCATACGATTGTCTGCAATAGCCTTCCTGGTATATTCTATTACCTTATTATTGTTGCCGCCGACTGCGGTGCCGGTTCCATACCAGGTACTGAGCGCGGTCTCTGCCGTGTAACGCTCGTTCTTGGAGACCACATCCACATAGTAGACGTTGAAGCAGTCCCGGAACGACTTGTAAGGCTCTTCCAGGAAGAAAGCTTCCGTAGCCCGCTGCATTGTGGATGCGTATGTTCCATCTGCAATCAGGCGGTCGGAATAGCCGTCGCCCATAAGCACTATGTCGATTCCGTTTCCGCGTGTGGCAGCCTGCAGGGTATGGACGGTTCCGTCGGCGGAGTAGTCGCTGGACTCGTAAGGATTCGTGATGACTCCCAGGTAGTTCTCGACGAACGAAACCCATTTACCCTCTGCTCCGAACTGGTAGTATACGAGTTGGCCGGCCTTGTCAAAAATGGAGATGCTAGGGATGCTGTTCACGGGGTAAAAGTCGAAGCCCATACGCAAATGGTCCTCGCTGGAGTAATTGCTGATTGTCGGCCATGTGAAACCATAGCGGTCCGCAAAAGCCTGCACCGTGCCCTTGTCCTCGGTTGAATAGCAGATAACCTCAAGTCCTTTGTCCTTATATATCGGATAGATTTCTTTCATTTCTGTAATAACCTCAGGCGAAAAAGGACACCAGCTTTCTGTCTGGAATAAAATGGTAAGTTCGCGCTCTGAAACTTGCCCGGAACTGACCGTTTCCCCTGTCAGTGTGGTAGCTTCAAAGGGAACAACCATTGGCATGACCTCCCTGAAATCGAGGTTGTTGCCATTTACGATGTATCCCCAGTATTTTTGCCATTCAGGCCAATTCCTGAAGGCCTCGGGTACCTTACCCGTAAAATTGTTATTGGCCAGAGATAGGCGAATCCCCATAAAGCCTGAATTATGCAGCGACCAATTATTGATCAAGTGCAGTGAGGCCAGTTCGGCAGGAAGAGGACCACTGAACTTATTATGCTCCAGATACAGTCTCTGGAGGTTTTTCAACTCTCCGATGCGGGGAGACAATTGTCCGCCGACGCTTGTGTCTACAATTTCCAGGGACTCCAGGTTCTTGAGATCAAATATGTCATCGGGGATCTCTCCGCACAGGGGATTCGAGCCCGGATAAAAGTCTTCGCTAGAGCTGGTGAGGCTAAGGGTTTTAAGTTTCTGAAGTTTACCGAATCCATGCTGGAGGGGACGGCCGGTATTAAATCTACGGATATACAGATGTTCCAAACCCTCCATTCCGAACAGGTCCTCCGGAAGATCAGCATTGACTCCGTTCAGATAAAGAATCTTGAGACTCTTAAGATTCGAGATGTTTGCAGGGACGGCAAACATCAAGGTTTTGACATTCTCATAATCCCCATCTTCGAGACCGAACCAAAGACTTTCGAGTGAAGAGATTTCACCGAGTTGTTCAATGTTGGTAATTCTCCCGTTAGTTTCGAAGATTTTCAGGTTCTTTAACTGAGAGAGCGCAGACAACTCGGATGGTAAAGCGCCTTGGAGGCCGTTATGATCGAAGGAAAGTTCAATAACCTTGCCCTTCTTATCTGCAGTTACGCCAAACCAATCAGCAAGCGGTTTGTCTGAGCACCAGTTGGTATTGTTTATCCAATGAGGGCCGTCCATCGCATTGTAGAAGGCAATCAGCACTTCACGTTCGGTAGGGCCGGTAGAGGTATTCGCCCTCAATACGGTAACCGTGCAAGCGGCCGACTTCTCACCGGCCTTAGCAGTAACGGTTGCCGTTCCTTCGGCTACGGCGGTTACATTGCCACGGGTGTCCACTGTAGCCACGGACGTTTTGTCGGAGCTCCACGTGACGGTTTTGTCTGTCGCATTGTCCGGCTTCACCGTAGCGGCAAGCGTTGCGGTTTCGCCCTCGGTCAGTTCCAGCGAAGTCTTGTCCAGGTTGACGGCCGAAACCGCGACGGTCTGCGGATCCGTCTGCCCCTGCCCTGGATCAATCTCCGGCTTGCCGCAGGAAACTGCAAGGCTTATAAGTATTGCAGCCGTAAGTGGGAGTCTGAAAATGTTCATATATCAATAGCTAAAGCTCCGCGGCTACCTCTTCCGCGACCTTGCGCAGGGCGGCGGCGTCCTCCGGGCGCAAGCCGCAGGAGGGGACTGGGTCGGTGAAGCGGGTACGGCCGGAGATGGTGAGCCAGGTCAGGCAGGCCTTGAGGTAGGAGCCGTGGATGCTCTGGTGCTTGTCGTCATTGTCCAGAAGGGGAATGCTCGGCACCTCGGTACGGGCACGGGCAAAAGCGCGCCCGACCAGCGTCCGGTCGCAGGAAGCGGCTTCCGCCAGGATCGCGGTACCTTCTTCCATCCTCTGGCCGAACTCCTCCAGCGAGGCGAAGCCTCCGTTTTCGAGCGCAGGGTAGGCCCACGTGCTTTCAACATAAATCTTGCAGGACGGGTGCGACTTGCGTATACGGCCGCAGAGCTCGCAGAAGGCCTTCTTTACGTCGGCCAGGCTGTCGGGCGCCGCAGCAAACTGCGCGGGCTCCTGGCTCTGGCCTTGTATGACGGCAAAGTCGTAGGCGACAGGCATGTCGCACTGTATCCCGGTCATCTCCAGCCCGCAGTGCTGGCGGAACGTCATTCCACCCTTCAAGGAGGCGTTGAGCTGAAGAATCCAGCCTTGCGAGAAAGCTATCTCCTGAAGCATGAATGCCTCACCGTAGTAATAAGTAAAA
The DNA here is from genome assembly GCA_017615135.1 of Bacteroidales bacterium. GTDB lineage: Bacteria > Bacteroidota > Bacteroidia > Bacteroidales > UBA932 > Cryptobacteroides. Next base: position 3,463 of record JAGAAU010000035.1, read on the forward strand.
GAGTTACCGATCAGCAGTATGCGTTTCTCGGGGAAACCCTCTCCGGACCCCAGGGGAATCAACTTCGCCCCTACATACTTCCTGGTCTTGAGGCCCACTTTGTTCTCAGGTTCATCCTGGCTCAGGAGGCTGCCGTTGGCGGCAAACGGGCTGCAGACGCGGCAGCGGGCTTTGAGGGAATCGCGCACATCTCCCTTGAGCTGATAAACCACAGTAAACACTGACGGATGCTTTACGGAGGAGCTGACGGTCCTGAAGGAGTAGTCTGAGAGTCCGTCTTCATAGATGAAAGACGGGTCGCTGACCCACTCGCCGCCATCGTAAAACTCCACCTTGTAATGCAGCGGAGCCTTCTCCCCCATATTCTCCAGGCTCACGCAAAACTGCACGTATGAGCCGGCCGGCAATGTGGATACGGGCGTAGAAAAGGTGAAAGCGTCCCCCTCAACCATGCCCATATGTTCAACGGGACGCTGCTTGCTCAGGAACCACAGACCGTTACGCTCCTGGGCGGCACCGCTTAAAAAGCAAACGGCGGCAAGCACCGCCGTAAGCATAAAACGCATATA
>JAGAAU010000036.1 GCA_017615135.1 Bacteroidales bacterium
AGCCGGGCATGACGAAGTGGGAGGGATGAACGGAGTGAAGGCAACCGGAGCGAGAGCAGCCGCCTCTGACGTCCTATTCCGGCTTATAGCCGAGGTTATAGAGATTTACACCTGCTTTTACGTAGATATAAACCTTTGCAGCCTCGGTTATGCCGGCAAGATGCTCTGCGGTAACGGCTGTGGTAAGCGCAGCCGATGAGGAAGAGGTAGGAACCGCGGCGTTCCAGAGAGTAGTAACCTTCTGGCCGTCTGCAGTCTTGGTGACAAGGAGTATCACCCCCTCGCGGTCTGCTGCGCTGCTGCTTCCGGAAATCAGCTTATGCGTAATGGTACCGGGCTTGGTAATCTTGAAAGATACAAAGCGGGCTGTGGGGATTCCATCGTCTCCGAGCGGAGAGGCTCCGTTGAACTTTACCCTCTTTCCGGAAGGATCGAAGTTCATCGCAGCGCCGCTGCCTCCGCAATAAGTGACCTTATCTACCAACCTGGCGTCCTCGAACGCACCGGCGGGGAATTTCTCCGCATCCTTATAATCGGCATTATACTCCTCATTGATGGCATCCGGATCGTCAATCTCGGCAGGTGTATCGCCTGGATCGTCGCCAACGGCAGGAGTCCAGCTTATGCTATAGAGATTTATACCCTTATTGGTGGAGTAGATGCTGATGATGTCTCCGTCGCTGGAATTCACCTCCCAGCTCAGCTTACCAGGGTCCTGCGACTTGGTCGCGGAGTTTTGGGCAGACACCAGGGTGCTGCCCACTGCCACGGCAAGGCCGCGGGCATCGTCACCGGAAGAACGGGCAACAATCTCGAGGGTTCCGGCCCCTCCGGCTATGAACTGCGCGCATACCTTCGTCCCGGGCGCTCCGGTTCCGGCAAGCTGAAGCCTGTACAGAGGAGAGTCGGAATCTGCATTGTCTATGCCGAACTTGAACTTACCGCCTCCACAGAGGAGATTCAGGTTCCCATATACGACATTTGCGGTTATTTCAGTACCATTGCCGAATTTGGTCACGCCGGCTTGCATATACCCGGCACCCCAGACAGTGGGGCCAGTGGCACTGACGGGCTTGAGCGTCTCCTTGATTACCAGTATAACATAGCTGACTTCCGAAGGCTGGCGCACCAGGTCGGTCTCCGCAGGGAGCGCCTGCACACCCAGCTGATAACTGTCTGCAGCATACTTGGAAATGTCGACGCTTAAAGAAGTCCCCGTAACTGGCCAGGTATTGCCGTTAAAGAGCACCTGATAGCTGCCTGCCTTGGGGACCTCCTCCCAGGAGACTTCCAGGGGCGTCGTGGAGCCTTCTTCAATCTCCGTCGCGCTGAGCGTCACCACTGGCGCGGCCAGCTGAGTGTCGCCCGTATCCACATCGTCGGTCCACTGGAGGCCGCTGAGAACTATGGGTGCAGTGCCGTAAAGATAAATCATATGCTCGCTTCCTTCGGCAAGTTCCGGAAGAGCTATTCTGGTATTCTGAACTCCGGTGGGCACACCTGCCACCACCTTACCGTCTGCATTCACAACAAGCAGAGACTGGCTGTCTTCCTGAGATGCGGTAGAAAGCACCACGCTGCCGGGACGGTCCACCTTGATGCCAATGGCGCAGTCTGTTGGCACGCCCGCAGAGAATGCAGGAACCGCAGTGAACTGGAAGCCTTCAGCAGTGAAATTGACGGGATTGGCAGTAACATAGAAACGGATTCCGTCGCGCACCATATCCTTGTCGGCGGTCTTGCGGAACAGCTTATTGTCTGTCAGGTTCCAGGTCTTCACAGGAACGGTAACATCCTGGGTAAGATCCTCAGGGACCTCCACATAGGCTTCGTACCAGCGCGGATCTCCGGCACCGGCTGCCGCAACTGCCGATGAAGTCACATAGAACAAACCGCCCTCGCTGTCCTTACAGGGATCCTCACCAAGCAGGGCGCCGCCATTGGCAAGCACCTTCTCGGCTCCGAGAGTCTCCACACTTGATACAAGATGGGAGAAGAAAGCGTCGGCGCAGTTATAGCACCAGTTCTTCGAGACCTCCGTGGGCAGCTTGTCGGCAGTATTGGTACCGATAAGGGTACAACGGGAGGTTCCGCTGCCGTCGTAATTGAAGTTGAGGAAAAGGTTCTTCTTCAGGATGATGGCAGGGTCGCCGTTCGCAGCATTCTTTGCCCTCACGTGGATTACTCCGTTTGTGTTGCCGTTCTCGATGTGAACCAGATGGCTGAGGGTACAGTTGCTGATTTCAAGAGATTCCAGCTTCGGAGAAGCGTCTATGCGGACGAAGGTACGCATGCCCTCATAGAAGGTGCTGTTGGTAAACTTCACACTTCCGATATTGCAGGCGGAACGCACGTCGAAGCAGTCTCCCCCATTGCCCTCGATATCGTGGACAAGACAGTGGTCGTACACTATGGAATTGACGCTTACTCCCTTGGCATCCGAATAGATACCCTTTGAATAACCATAAATTTCACAGTTCAGGAGCGAGATGTCGGTCATCGTTCCGGCTTTGGTCATGGTGATGTTATGGCCGTAACCCTCGCCGTCGAAAGCTATGTTCTCGAAATGGATGGAGCCCACAGCCGCAGGGTCCGCGTTGAAGGCGGTGTGGCAGACGGGTTTCTGGCCGCTTATGGTTTCTTCTCCGTAAATTGCCACAGGACCGGACAGGGTGAATTCTTCAAGGTCATAAGGTTTTTCGGTCCAAACCATCTTGATCTTCGGGGCCTTGTCGTTCAGGGCGGCACGCAGGGCGGCTGTATCGGCCACCTCAACAGTACCGGTCATATCCGGACGCGTCCAGGCATGAACCTCCCCGCGCTCGGCACTCTTGAAATGCAGGGTAAGGGTGTAGTAGGTGGAAGGATTGAGTCCGGTGATTTCTGCCGCGGCGGCATCTACCATTGCGGAGCTGAGGTCGAAACGGGTATAACCGCTGTCATTGCCGAGCGGTGGCACGATGCGCACATGGTCCACCTCGGGGTCGGCCGTCCACTTCATGCTGATACTGGAGGCGCTGCGATCTGTCAGCTCAGGCGCAAGGGCGGATTTAACCGCACTGGTTTCCAGAGACGAGCCATGCACATACCATTTGGAAGGATCCTTGGTCCCGGAAGTGCCGCGCACGCGGAACCAGTAAACCACATCGGCTTCAAGATGGGCGAGGTAAGGAATTTCATCCTTTGTCAGGTTGAAAGTAAAGGCAGGATCGCCTTCCATGGCCTCGTTGGTATAGAGTTCGAGCTCGAAGACCTCGGTGGTCTTTGCCTTGTCCCAGTTGAAGTTCACGTACTCACCGTTCTTTACCACGGCGGTTACGTTGGTGGGAACCAGGCAGCGGCTCAGGTCCACCTCCTCGATCACCGCGGGAATCTCTTCCACGCAGGAAACCGCAAAGAGGGCTGTAATTGCCGCCAGAAGCGAATATATTCTGTATTTCATATCAGTTCCAGTTTTAATAACCGTAATCGTTCTTGATGTAGCCCAGGGCGTTCGTGAGGTCTACCGTAGCGATGGGCCACCACATGTGCTGCTCTGGATTCACCCCCTCCTTGTAAAGGGTATTGGCCTTTTCCAGCAGGCTGCTGGCCGAGTAGTACTTGCTCTGTTCTCCTTCGCTGTTGGTGAAGGGCTCCCACCCTGCAGGAGGATCGGACTGACCCTTGTCGAGACCATAGACCTTAATGGTGCAGCCGTCTTCCTCGTACGAGTAGTAAACATAATCCGGGATGCCGGCATAAACGCCTTCCTTGGCTCCGAGAGCCTGAAGATTGGCCCTGGCCTCGTCCAGTTTCTCCTTGAGGATGCCCCAGCGGATAAGGTCGCCCTTGCGGAGCATTTCACCCACGAATTCGAGGGCACGCTCGTTCACTATGTCATTGAAGAAGTCCGCTTCAGAAAGAGCGTCTACATAGGCGTCTGCCGCAGCGATGTCGTTCGGGAAAGCACGCTCGCGCACCTGTTTCAGATAGCCCTTGGCCTCAGGCAGATAACCCTGGTCCGCAGCAATTTCTGCGGCCATGAGCAGCACGTCGGCATAACGCATGTAAACCGGTTTGATACCGTCGTCGTTGCCTCCGGTGTACGGAGCCCTGGTCATCCAGTCGAAGCGATATTTACCGAAGTACCAGGTCTTTCCCCCATTTAGCACCTCGCGGTCTACATTGTCTGTTCCGCGCTCCCAATGCCAGGGCACGCAGCTGATGTCGCGGCGCACATCCCCGGGTTCGTACATATAATAGACGGTCGCAAGGGGGCCGGCATCTCCACCGCGCTTGTCGGCAGTGCCTATCCACTTGGTCTTGTTGGTACTGGCCACCGCAAAGGTGTAGTTCCAGCGGCCGCGTCCGTCGGAGAAAGGATATGCGAACATTATTTCCTTTCCGGCGGTCATGTCCATGTTGTTCACGTCTCTCCAGAGCTGCTCGAAGTCTATAAGCTTCAGGCCGCTGTGGGCGATGCAGTCGCGCAGATAATCGAGTGCCTTGGGATAAAGGACGTCTTTGCCGAGGGCCTCGTCGTTACTGAAACGCTTGGAGCCAATGTCGCCGGTACCGACCTTGCCTTCTTCGGGGCGCCAGGAAGAACCTGCCGCTACGAGGGCCAGACGGGCGTAAAGACCTTCTGCGAAGGCCTTGCTGATACGGCCGGTAGATGTGGTGGCGGCGTTTCCATTGGGCCAGGGCAGATAGGTAATAGCCTCGTCGAGGTCCAGGAGCAGTTGCTTCAGGATCACATCCTTGTCGCTCTTGTTCAGATAGATAGTTTCCGGAGTGATGGGCTTGAAACGAGCCGGAACCTCACCATAGGCCTTCATAAGGTCTGCATACAGCACGGCACGGAGCACGAGGGCCTCGCCTAGCAGGTAGCGCATATCGGCATCTGTCTCGATATTGCCGTACTTCTGAAGACCCTGGATGCAGAGATTCACCCGCTCGATGCCGGTGAACATACTTGCGAAGGGATTCTTGCTCACACTCAGCTGGGAATTGCCCGGAGTGCAGTCATAGGCTGCAATGTCCAGTTTTCCGCCGCTGTAGGTAGTGGTGGTGTATGCTTCGATATCGGTGTTCAGACCATAGTAGCACAGGTAGCGGCCGCGATGACCGTTCTGCTCGCCGAATGCGGTATAAACCCCGAAGATGCTGTTTTCCGCGAGGGAATAATTTGAGAAGACGACCGACTCGTCGAATGAAGACTTGGTAGGGGAAGTCAGGTCGATGCAGGAAACGGCCAGCACAGCCAGTGCAACGGCCGCCAGTATTCTGTAAAAGTTTTTCATCGTGATTCCTCCTTTAGAAAGTAATGTTCAGGCCTCCCACGAAGCCGATGCTCTTGGGATAGGCGGAATAATCGACTCCCGGGGTAAGCGGGGTTGCGCGGCGGGTATCCACCTCAGGATCGAAGCCGGAGTATGCAGTAAGACAGAAGAGATTGGTTCCGGTTACATAGAAACGGAGTTTCTTCATCTTGATACGGGAAGTGATGGCTTCGGGAAGGGTATATCCGATAGTTGCGGTAGAGAGGCGGAGGAAAGACCCGTCTTCGAGGGCCCAGTCCGTGAGAACCGCGTTGGTGAGAGGAGACCACATAGTGATATTGGCGTTCATCTCTGCAAGGAGGGCAGGCTCGGTGATTACCTCGCCTGTGTTCCAGTCGATGTTGGTCCAGCGCTTGTCGGGAGACATCGAAGAGAGCAGGTTGCGGCGCCAGCAGTCGCGATAGGAGGTAAATTCGATCTTGTTGGCGTTGTAGACCTGGTTGCCGATCATAAAGTTGAAGTTGGCGCTGAGGTCGAAGCC
>JAGAAU010000005.1 GCA_017615135.1 Bacteroidales bacterium
GGCGGTGGCTACGTTACCCACCACTACGTCCAGCTGTGGCCAGCGGGCCTTTATCTCCCGGAGTTTATCCATCACTCCCTTGCTGTGGCCATGTGCGGAGTCCAGCACCACCGCATCTACGCCTTCGGCCACCAGCGCGGCCACCCTGTCCAGGGCGTCGTCCGTAATGCCTATGCCGGCAGCAACCCTGAGCCGCCCAGATGCGTCCTTGCAGGCGTTGGGATGGCTCTGTTCCTTGGTTATGTCCTTGTAGGTTATCAACCCCACTATCTTGCCCTCAGCATTTATCACAGGCAGTTTTTCCACCTTGTGTTCCTGCAGTACCTTCTTTACATAGGCGCGGTCTGTCTGGGTGTCCATTATGGTTACCAGCCCCTTGCTTGTCATCGTATCCTCGATGCTCACGCTCATGTCGGTCTGGAAGCGTACGTCGCGGTTGGTAACTATGCCCACCAGACGGTTGTCGCCGTCCACTACCGGGATTCCGCCGATATGGTTCTCGCTCATAAGCCGGAGCGCATCGCCTACAGTCTGATCTTTATGGATGGTAACCGGGTCCATTATCATTCCGTTCTCCGCACGTTTCACCTTCCTGACCTCCGCCGCCTGCTCTGTGATGGACATATTCTTGTGTATGACTCCGATTCCTCCCTCGCGGGCCATAGCGATGGCCATAGGCGCCTCCGTAACCGTGTCCATTGCGGCGGACACGATGGGGATATTCAGAGGGATATTACGGGAAAACCGGCTTTCCAGCCGTACCTCGCGGGGGAGGACTTCGGAATAAGCCGGTATAAGGAGCACATCGTCGAAGGTTAGACCTTCAGTTGAAATTCTTTCGGAAATGAATGACATAGGCCGGACTTTGTTCGATGTGACAAAGTTATAATTTTATTTCAGCAGTTCTTCACTTCTTGAGATGAAATCTGCAAGATCTTTTCCCTTCAGCATGCCGTTCTGGAGCAGGGCAAGGTCTGCCAGCTGTTTGAGCAGTTGGGCGTTGCCCTCGCGATCCGCCCAGATTTTCTGAATCAGCGGATTTTCCATGTTTACTATGATGTTGAAGGATTCCGGCAGCTCTCCGTAGAAGTTCATCCCTCCGCCCAGGGCGCTCATATCGCGATAGCGTCGCATCCATTCGCTGCGGGTGATCATCAGGGCAGACCTTGTCTCTCCGAGGTTGCGGGCCTCCACCAGGTAATCGTTCCCTTCGGGGAGCACTCCCTTCACCATTTCGTCCAGGGCCTTCTTGTCATCTTCGGACAGTTCGAGCTTGATTTCTTCCTCCTTGGGTATCAGCCTCTCCGGAGAGTCGGAATCTACGCGTGCGAAGCGGCAGTCTTTGAGTTTGTTCTCCAGCAGGTTTACGAAGTGGGAATCCAGCTCGCAGTCCATCAGCAGCACGTCGTAGCCCAGATTCTTTGCATCTTCGATGTTGCGGTACTGGCCCTGAGGGTCGCTGGCATAGAGGTACACCACTTTCTTGTCTTTATCTGTCTGGCTGCCCTCAATGGCGGTGCGGTACTCTTCAAAGGAGAAGTATTTGCCGTCCGTATTCTTGAACAGGGCGAAGTTGAGCGCGCGCTCGCAGAATTTTTCGTCAGAAATCATCCCGTACTCGATGAAGAGTTTCAGGTTGTCCCATTTCTCTTCCAGCTGGCTCCTCTGCTCCTTGAATATCTCCTCCAGGCGGTCTGCCACCTTTTTGGTGATGTAGGTGCTGATTTTCTTCACGTTGGTGTCGCTCTGCAGATAGCTGCGGCTAACGTTCAGCGGGATGTCGGGGGAGTCAATTACACCGTGCAGCAGGGTGAGGAAGTCCGGTACGATATTGTCTACATGGTCCGTAACGAACATCTGGTTGCAGTACAGCTGGATGCGGTTGCGGTTTATGGCCATCCTTTCCTTTATCTTCGGGAAATAGAGAATTCCGGTAAGGTTGAAGGGATAATCCACGTTGAGGTGTATCCAGAACATGGGTTCCTCTTCCATGGGATAGAGGGCGCGGTAGAATTTCTTGTAATCTTCCTCTTTCAGCTCAGACGGAGCTTTGGCCCAGATGGGCTCGACATTGTTGATTACGTTGTCTTCATCGGTCTCTACGCTTTTGCCGTCTTTCCATTCGGTCTTTTTGCCGAACACTACCGGAACCGGCATGAACTTGCAGTATTTGTCCAGAAGTTCGTGTATGCGGCCGCGGGTGGCGAATTCGCGGTCGTTCTCGTCGTCTGAGATGTGCAGGGTGACGGTGGTTCCGCGCTCTTTGCGGCTGCCCTTCTTCATATCGTATTCGGGGGAACCGTCGCAGCTCCACTTCACCGCTTCTGCGCCGTCCTGCCAGCTGAGGGTGTCGATGGTAACCTTGTCGGCCACCATGAAAGCGGAGTAGAACCCGAGTCCGAAGTGCCCGATAATGCTGCCCAGCTGGTCTTTGTACTTCTCGAGAAACTCTCCGGCGGAAGAGAAAGCTATCTGGTTGATGTATTTGTCTACCTCCTCTGCGGTCATTCCGATGCCGTTATCGGAGATTTTCAGGAGCTTCTTGTCTTCATCCACCTCCACGCACACCTTGAGCTCGCCTAGTTCGCCCTTGAAGGCTCCGCTGGATGCAAGAGCCTGCATCTTTCTGGATGCGTCTACTGCGTTGGCAACCAGTTCGCGCAGGAAAATTTCGTGGTCTGAATAAAGGAACTGCTTGATAACCGGGAAGATGTTTTCGGTGGTTACACCAATCTTTCCCTTAAGTGTTTTCTCTGCCATAGTATTTTGTTTTTAATTTGTTCTTTCTGCTCTGCTGCTTTTTGCTGCCGGGCCCCTCCCGTTCACGAGGTCACGGGCGACTACGGTTTTTCTGTGGTTGTCCCACCAGCAAAAAACACGTCCCATACAATAAATGAGACGTGTTTCCGAATGTCAAAATATGCGCCAGGCCGGGCGCTCTGACAAATTGTCAGCTACAGGGTGTTGTATTTTGAATATTCCAGCATCTGCTGAAGGATTCCTTCCGGATAAACCAGTTTGTAGTCTATAATTTCGCCGCCTTTCTCTACCGGTACAACTGTAGGATTGAGGAAGCCGCCGTAAGGCTTGAGCCCGAGGGCCGCATAGCGTTCCTTCACCTCTTTGTGCAGCTGAGGATCGATGTTCACGGCATATTTTTCCACAAGGTCTTTGCCTGCGGCATAATCGCCCTCTGATTTAATGCGCTGTATCTCAGCGAGGAGTTCGGCAAACTGGCTGCGCAGAAGCTCATAATCTGTAACGCAGAAGTAGGTTTTGCCGTTGCGCTCGCGCTTCTCGATGGCTCCGCCCTTCTCGAAGCACCATTCGGCGATGAGTTTGCGGTTCTGCATATGGGCCTCTGTATTGGGACGGCCGAGCTCTACACGGGTGAACTGCACCATAAGCCCGTTGCGTATATAATTGTCGTATTCTGCCTTATAGGCGTCTTTGTCGGGCATTATTCCGAGCTCTACCATCTTGGGGTCTGCAGAGAAATACAGTCCGAACAGGTCTGCGCGGGCCTCCTCGAGTGTTGAAGAGTATTCGCCCATGGCGGTGGTGGAAACTCCGGGGAGCAGCTGGCCGGACCCGTGTCCCAGACATTCGTGGAGGTCTGTATGCACCTCGCTGGCGTAGGACCCCCATTTGTGGGCCCTCTCAATCTCTCCCTCATCCCATGCGAACTCCCTCAGTGTGCTGTTGGGAGCTTCCTCGGCGCTGAAATCGTATGCGTGTGTAATGTTTGCAATAGTCACCGACTTAGACCCATATTCTTTGCGTATCCAGTCTGCGTTCGGGAGGTTTATGCCGATGGGAGTTGCGGGATAGGTGTCGCCGGATAGGCAGATGGCGTTGATGACTTTGGCGCTGATGCCGCGCACCTCGCTTTTCTTGAACCTTGGATCGGCAGGGGAGTGATCCTCGAACCACTGTGCGTTCGCGGCAAGGATTTCCGTGCGTTTGGATGCCGCCGCATCCTTTATATTTACGTGCGCCTCCCAGGCCCCTTTGCGGCCGAGAGGATCGTTGTAATCTTCCACGAATCCATTAACGAAATCTACGGTGCCGATGGTGTCTTTAACCCACTCTATGTTGAATTCGTCCCATTCGCGCAGGTCTCCGCTGCGATAGAAAGACACCAGCTTGGCCAGTGCGTTCTTTTGGATGTCGTTTTCGGCATATTCGGCCGCGGCTTCCAGCTCTTCGCAGATTCTGTCTATGGCCGCTCCATAAATTCCTCCGGACTTCCAGGCCTTCTCCACAACCTTACCGTCTTCCTTGACGAGCTTGGTATTCAGCCCGTAAGACACGGGATGGGGGTCTCCCTTCACCTCTATGGATGCATAATAATCTTCTACTTCGCCCCTTGTGAGGCCCTCGTAGAAGTTAACTCCGGAGAGCTTGACTATGTCTCCTTCTGAAGAGTTGCTCCTGCGCTGGGGGTATAGGGCCGGATCGTACATATAGGGTATGAGCAGATTGCTGTCTGCTCCAACCGCATCCAGCAGAGTCTTGAAGTACTCCTGGCTGCAGGTGGGGAAGAACTTGTCTTCCGCATAGTGATGATGTATGCCTGCGGAGAAATACACTCTTTTTGCGTATTCCTCGAAAGCGGCCCAGTCTTCTCCTTCACGGGGTCCGTCGTAATCTTTCAGGATGGCCTCCAGGGCGTGCTTCAGTTCTATATTGTGCGGACAGTTCTGGTCCCAGTAAATCTCGTTTCCGTACTTTGCGGCTTCTGAAAGGTGGTAGATGTACGCTTTCTGGTTAAGGCTGAGCTCTTCCCATCCGGGAACAGTATAACGCATTACCTTAATGTCTGCAAACTGGTCCAGCGTATAGCGGAACCCTTCCTCTTTCTTTCCGCAGGAAACTGCTGCGATTCCAGCGAGGGTAATCAATGTCATTTTTACGATTCTTGTATTCATGTCGCAAAAATAATACGTTTTTGGTATTTTTTTACGTTTTACAGATGCAGTTTTGCGGCATGACCATGAAGGAATTGCCGGCGGGGGAGAGGCCCCGCGAGAAAATGCTGACCAGGGGGCCGGAAGCCCTGAGCGACGGTGAACTGCTGGCTGTACTGCTGCGTACCGGAAACAGGGGAGAGACCGCCCTGGACCTTGCCCGGAAGATACTGGCTGCCGGGGGAGGGACCCTTACCGGACTGTATTCGATGTCTGCACAGAGACTCTCTTCCCTGAAAGGCATGGGCCCTCTTAAGGGCGCGTCGGTAACGGCCGCATTGGAGCTGGGGCGCCGGTTCTTTGCCGAAGGCTCGCCTTTCCCGCATACCCCGATGCTTACCGCCCGTATGGTCTATGACTATATGATACCCACCATGAAGGGGCTGGACCACGAAGAGTTCTGGATCATTTATCTGAACGACAAGAACTATCCTTTGCACCGGCAGATGCTTACCCGCGGCGGAGGCAGTTCCACCGTGATAGATCCCCGTCAGGTTACGCGCAATGCCCTGGAAAAGAACGCTTCAGGCATAATCATGGTGCACAACCACCCCTCCGGGAATCCTAACCCCAGCCAGATGGATATAAAGGCCACGGACCGCCTGAGACGCGCCGTAGAAGCCTTCTCCATAGATTTGGCAGACCACGTAATCGTCTGCGACAATTCCTTTTTCTCTTTTATGCAGGACCGGATGGTGGTGATTTAGGGGAAATACACCATGCCGGATGTTCCGTTTCCTCAGCAGAAGAAGAGCAGGCTGCCGCCAGGCACATCAGCGCAATAATCAGTCTAAAAGGCTTCATTTATGCTAAGGGTTGTAATCTGCTATTGAGAATACGTAAGGCCTCTGAATGGTCTTGGTGAAAACCCGACCGAAGCGGTTGGTTACCTTTACCGTTACCGTGCTTGTGGAGGAAGAAGCCTGGGCACGGAAGATGTGGGCATAGGGGAAGGCGCGGAATGAACCGGCGCTTGTCTTGTTTGCATTGAAAGCATTTGCCTCGTATGTAGCAAGGAATAGAGGATCCATCCTTTCTGCGTCATGAGAGCTATCCAGAGCCACATGTTCCACCTCAAGCGGAGTGCTCCCTTCAAGTATTTCCACCGTCCATTCCGGATCCCAGTCCCAAACATTGATTACCACCAGATTGTCTGTTCGAGGCTCCAGATACCAGCTTACGCGTTGATTCCAAATGGTCAGGGCTTCTTCATTGGTGCAGGATGGAATCCACTGGGCCGGGGCAAGGCAAACCTCATTGCGGTCGTAAACGCGGAATTGGAAATCATCGTCCTCCTTATATCCTTTGTAAATCCAGTTTAAGGAGGTCCCGTTCACATCTATGATTCTGTATCCGCAAGGGGAACCGTCAGAGGATGTGGCAAAATTGTTCACGTGATATGTAGCTCCTGCCAGACCTCCGTTGTTAAACTCAAATACATTCTTGTCGGCCATGTGGTCTACATTGTAAACCATGTGCGTATGACCGGAGAACAGGTATGCGCGCCTTCCTCCGAGCAGCGAAATCAGCCTCGATGTGGAGTTCTCGCTCAAATTGTCTGTCCCGTTAAACTTGAAGAATGGTGCGTGTGCGCTGATAATCAGCGGAGTATCGGCTCCTACATGCGCGAGATCTTTCTCCACCCATTCCAACTGCTCGTCGGTGATATAGAATTTGTAGCTCATGGTTCCGCGGCTCTTAGTGCCATCCTGCTGTCCAATGTTGTAGCACCAGACGTTGTCCAGAGCTATGAAATGGAACGCACCCATGTTGAACGAATAGTTGGAGGGGCCGAACAGACTGCGGTATTTTCTCTTTGACTCGTCGTTGGTGGTAGGGAAAACTCCGTTCTGTCCACGGTCGTTGTCGTGGTTTCCGGGGGTGTAGAACACCTGGATTCCGTTAACCTTTGCATCCCACATGGCCTTGAAGTCGTCCAGATTGAAGTTGTGGTCTGCCCAGTAGTCGTTCCAGGAATGGTCGCCCAGCGTGAGAACGAACATCTTCTCATTGCTGTGGGAGGCCAGATAATTTTGGAAATCAGGGGCAAATACTTCATTGAACTGACGAATGTCGTCGCCGTTGGTAAGGTTGTTCACCTGTATGTCGCCTATAGCGATAAACTTGAACTTCTGCTGGTCCGTATCCTGGTCAAGGGTAAAATCTATCGTTTCCAGGGTTGAGGCCCCGCCGGAAATGCTTTTCCAGAACTGGGGAGTGTTGGCTCCAACTGTCGGGACCCTGTACCCGGAAGGAATGGAGATAAACACATAGCCTTTCTCCTTCTTGGAGGCCAGCTCATAGAATCCGTCTGCATCGGTGACAGTCACTTCTACGCCGTCCGATACCACCACGCCGGCCACAGGTGAATTCCCGCAACTTACGGTACCGTTCACGGATATGAACTTTTCATCGGTAGCGATGGGCTCGACATATGCTGGAGGAAGGGTGGATGCGATGCACCTGAGATTCGCACCTACGGATCTGCCTATAGTGCCTGTTGTCTTGGTTCCGTCTACCGCCTTCATCATAATGCCTCTGGACTGATGGCCGTTCACGGTATAAGACCAATAGTAGCACTGTTTGCCGCTGCTGTGGTTGGCTCCGTCGGAAGCGAACCTGTATCCGCCGCAGGGGAACCATGAAGTGTTGTTGCCGTAGTAGTTTACATAAGCCCCGAATATGGTTTCTGCGGTAAAAGTTGCCGAGCAGGCAGACCAGTCTGTAAATGACGGTACGTGGTATCCGGGAGGGCAGGGGTCGTAAATAGTCTTTGCCGCAGCCCAGAGACCGTCGTCGGATGTACAGAGCCAGTCTTTATCGTCGTTATTATAAAAGAGGTATTCCTGTGGGTGGGCCGTGGCATACTCGAGAGTTCCTTTCTCATCGGTGCGGACGCTTCTGCTGAATTCCGAGCCGGTGGTGCCGATATATGATATGGTACCGGTGCTACTCCAGTTTGCGGAGCCGGGGAAGGGATCTTTTCGCCCCCACTCATAAAACATGCCGATAGTGCTTACACCGTCTCCGGAAGGAATGGCATCGATTGCTCCGAGGTTGCGGTCCATAAGGAAGTCTGATTCCCTCGCCAGGGCCTCTACCGAAGTAGAAGGAATCCAGATATGCCAGCTCCAGAGTATGTTGCCACCGATGTCGGTTGCTGCAATACCGGCATTCCCGCTGAGTCCGGTAGCCGTGAACTGGACGTATCCGTCGGAGCAGGAGACATCGCTGATGATAGAGTTGGCTGCGGGGGCGTTTGCGCTGTTCCGCGTTTCCCAGAGCAGGGAAGCCCCGGTTGCAGTTCCGATGCTTTCGTCGCTGTTGCCCTTAACTGCCTTGAGCTTGTATTTGCCAGCCCTGTAGATGATATATGAGTTGGCGCTTTCGATGATTGAAAGGTTGAAGACGAGGTCCCGAACAGGCATTGCGCGCACCTGGGAGCGTTCAATGCTGTTGTTCTTTGCGGTACTGAAACTGTCGAGCAGGATGTCTTTTTCTCCGTAAATCTGCACCGTCATGCCGGTGGCAAGGGCCCCTTGGGGTAGAGCGATGTAAAAGAGAGACGGATTGTCCGAAAGTTGTACTCCGTTCGGACACAGCAGGTTGACGCTGTTGCTTCCGTTGGTCAGCTCCAGAGTTTGGCCAGCCGTCCCTTGAGTGCCATCCAGTGTAAGGGCCGCATTTCCCCAGAGCATGCGTTCGGAGTTGCCGTCGCTGACGGTAATGCGGTAAACCTTGGTAGTTCCGGTGAGGGAAAG
Source organism: Bacteroidales bacterium (assembly GCA_017615135.1). Taxonomy (GTDB): domain Bacteria; phylum Bacteroidota; class Bacteroidia; order Bacteroidales; family UBA932; genus Cryptobacteroides. The sequence goes on from JAGAAU010000005.1 coordinate 8,732, forward strand.
TTTGAGCAGTCCAAGCACATTCTTGAACTGCAACGGTTCAGCCGGGTCGGTAAAGGTAGCCACCATGAATCCTGCGCCCTGTCCGAACGAATTCTCCTGCCAGGTCTGATCCTGTGGAATTCGGAAGTTGTACTTTCCATTGACCTTTGTCAGACCGGTCTGATATGGATAGAGGGCGTAATATTCCGAACTTTCTGGTATATCACCGCCCCGGAATCTGCCGGAAGTGGTTCCTTCTCCTTCAATCAGAGAATAGGAGCCGCAATTCTTTGAGCTTTTTGTAATAACATTAATACAGTCTCCCTGCTGCCAAAGCACGCTGCCGTCGTTCAGTACGGTACGGCTGACTTCGTCGAGGGTAGCGGTAAGAACGGTATTGCCCTGGGAGAGCTGGTCTCCTCCCTGAATCTCTTCCTTGACGCAGGCCGCAGACAGTAGCGTCAGGGTTATGAGGATAATGTTTTTCACGTATAATCTTTTGTTAGTTACCTAAACTCTCAAGCCATTCGCCCTGACAGTCATAAATGTACTTGGACATGGTTGCCATGCCACGGATGCTGGGATGTACGTAGGACTGCTTTTCCAGACAGTTCCTTCCAAGTGCGAGGAAATCAACGTATTTTGTGTCGTACTTTTCGGCAATCGAAATGATTGCCCTGCGTTCTGCCTGGGAGAAGCGGTCTCCGATAATCAGCAGGAACTGAACATCCGGTAGATCAGCCCTGATTTTGTGAAGGAGTTTAACGTAGCTTTCGATGAACAGGGATTCAGAAAGTTTCGTATAATCCGTTTCGGCTTTTGCAAACACTTCCTGCATTTCTGCCTCGGTAGGGTGCACGTTATCGTCTTCAGACATTGCAACTCCTTCTATCAGGTAATGGTTTTCCCTAACAAGGTCGTTGGTCCCCGCGTTGATGATAATGATATCAGGGTCTCCGACACGTTCATGGTTATAGCGTGCCACCATTGAAGTATTATCGTAGCCGCCCATGCATGAACCTGACCAGGCATCGTTCTTTTCCAAAGTTGCGTTCGACATGTAATTGTTGATGAGTTGCCACCAGTAGGTCTGCTCAACTTTCACAACTTCTATGTCCGCTGCAGCCCAACTTTCTTGTGAGCGCGGATAATACGCAAGGTTTCCGGAATTTATGTAGCCGGAAAATGTGGAAATGGAATCACCAATCAGGCTCACTTTTACCTTATTGGCCGAAGGTGCAGGTTGAGCCGACACCTCCGCAACGCAGCGGACTGCCGCTCCGAAGGATTTATTGGAGCCGCCTATGGTTCCGGCCTTTGAAGAAGAGAAGGTGACCATCTGAGCGAGGTTGCCGTTCGCATGTTCGGTTGTCCAGTAATACCCGGTGTGTGCGGTTTCGTTGGTATGGACTCCTCCGCTGCTGTAATATGAACGCGAAGTGGCGTTGAAATGATATGCGGTCGCGCTCTCGGTATAACGGAAATATGTTCCGTCCCAGGATCCAAGTGAGAGTGAAGACATCTCGTCCTTGGTGGGTACGCGGTATCCCGGAGGACAGGGGTCGTAGATGGTTTTTTCCGCCGCCCAAACGCTGGTGTTGGCGCCCGATTCCCACTTTGTGCTGTTGTTGTCGATGAAAGCTCCTGGATGGCTCAGCGTATAGGCCAGGGTAGCGTCGCTCTTAACTTCATAGCTGATTACTCCGGCCGGTTGAAAACACATCATGGTGTTATAATTCACATGATACGGCGCGGGGAAGGGGTCTTTGCGTCCCCACTGGTACAGAAGACCCATGGGCTGGGTAGAACCGGTGCCCGGACCTACAGCTCCAAGGTTGGTGTCCATAAAACGTGTGCCATTTGCCATTCTGGCGCAGGAAGGCATGGTGTTGGTTATCCAGATATGCCAGTTCCAGAGTATCTCGTCGCCAGACCTGGCGGCTATGGAAGCACTGCCGGCCCTTCCTTGAAGTGTAAAGCTTACGCAGTGCTTGCTCAGTCCGATGTCTGTAAGTAGATATCCAAGGCTGCCTCCGTTGAATTCGTTAGGAGTGGTAGTCTGGGTTTCCCAGTACTCGCTTACAGAGTCTGCTTCAAGTGCCTCGAAACTGTTTCCCTTGACAGCGCAGAATTTGAACGGCAGGGTTGTATTTGTCTTACAGACGTTATAGCAGTTGGCGCTTTCTTCGGCATCAAGCACATTGAATTTCCCTATCTGGACAGCCACCATGGGCTGAATGACGGAGCGCTTGACGGTGTAGTCTGTGTAGGTGAGGAATTCGTCTACCGCCTGATACTTGTCGTATGCTACAAGCTTGAATCCTGAAGACAGGGCACCTGCAGGAACGGAGAAGAAAACCGTCTTGCCTTCTGGGGTAAGGGTAAGGCCCTCAGGAAAGTCCAGAAAGAGGATATTGTCCCCTCCGCTGTAATTCAGTGTCCATTCAGAGACCTCTTTGTTATTGTTTATGACTGCTGCTACGTTTCCCCAGAGCTGGTCTGCCGGATTAAGTGAAACCAGTTTCAGACGGCTGATTGTCTGGTTGCCCTTGAGCGTCAGTTTCAGCATTCCGGACAGGTTGTAGAAGTTAGACTCGGAGTCAATGGTGGGGAAGACCGCGATGGCGGGGTTCGTCCCATCTGCAAAACCTCCTTCCTTACCC
>JAGAAU010000006.1 GCA_017615135.1 Bacteroidales bacterium
CGACTACTCCGGCACTTATACAGAGTGCACCTCCCTGATGAGAGAAATGCACTGGAACCTTTATCAATGCCTGGATTACTACTGGGGAGCCCCCGCGGGCAGCGAACACACCGCGGGCGACCTGTATGAAGGAATCTGGGAATAACCAACAGTTTTATGACCAAGGTAATTTACATATTGGCAAGCGCATTCTGCCTCGCTTCCTGCTCCTGCACCAAACCGGGGCCGGAACCGGAGCCGGAGCCTACTTACAAGAACAGCTTCGTCCTGTTAGGCAGCCCTTTCAGCGCAGAGAGCAAGTTAAGCCTGGAGAAGGAAGGAGAAGAGCTCTGGAGTGGCTTATGGCAGGCTTCCGACAAACTTTCCGTAATTAATGCGGAAACCGGAACTTCCATAGGAGAGGCCAGCCTGACCGCAGGCGAAGGCAGCGCCACCGGCACCTGGACACTGAAGACCAATTCAGATGCAGGCATTACCGTAAGGATGCTCTACCCTTCCACCCTGGATGCAAACGCTCCGGCATTAAGCAGCACGCAAAGCTGCACAGCCAGTCAGGATGGCGCCCCGCTGTCTTCCTCACAAACGCTTGCATGGTCCGATGCCGTGCTTCTGGAAGCATCCTGGCCCACGGAATTCATTCTGGAAAGCCCCGCAAGTTATATCAGAGTGTCGGTGTCAATGCCTGACGGAGCCAGCCTTGCCGGCTCATCGCTCAAATCTTTCAAGATAAGTTGCCCGGGCAAGGCTCTCAGCGGCAGTTTCTCTACAGATTTTCAGGCAAACTCACTCTCCCCGCTCCCATCTTCCGCAGACTGGGTAGAGGCCGCTTTCGCCGCCCCGGCAGCTCTGAGCAGCAAGGAAGTATCTTTCCTGCTTTGCGTGTTTCCCGCAGACCTTCGAGGTGCAGACTGCCGGTTCACCGCTTCGCTTCTGACCAAGAAGGGAGAGGCAGCAAGCGTTTCCGGCACCTTCAAGGGGCGAAAACTCGAAGCCGGTGCCGTATATACCCTGTCCGTAGACGCGCTCGGAGGCCTTACCATCCCGGCCGATAAATCCCTTCCGGAATATTCCTATGTAGATATTGATTACAAGGTCAACGGAACCGACAACAGCTATAAGAAAGGCCAGCAGATTACCGTAAACGGCATGAACTGGATGGCCAGATACAACACCGATCCTTGCGACTGCTGGGGCGGGCTTCCCGGTGTAAAACCAGATGAAATCTGCTCTTCCAACCCTGCCGGATTCTGGCGCACGGGCAAATTCCACGGCAGACACGTAATGGTAGACCCGGACGGCAACATAGCCATGCTTCACGGAATGAACGGAGTGGCTCCGGACATAATGAAGGAAGCCACTTCCCAACTTAGCCAGAAAGAGTTCAAGGCAAAGTTCGGAACAGACTTCACAGCCTGGGCACAGTGGGCTAACAAAATCCTCGTGAACAGCCATTTCAACTTCTATTCTACCAACATGAACCGGGTGTCCAGATACAAGGACTTCATAACCGCCGAGATAGAGAACACCCTGCACAACTATACAGACGAGAGCCGCGTAAGCCAGGTTGAATTAGCCCTGCTGCTGCGCACATTCTCCTGGGACTACTACACGGCATCCCATTCACAGCGCGGATATAACAATGCAGAAGTGAACATTGCCGCCCTGATGTTCGACCCTTATTATCTGCCCTATATCGACGGGATTGCCGCCGAGGCGGCAACCATATCAAGGGGCAAGGCCGACTTCATAGGCTGGTACCTGGATAACGAACTCCAGTTCCGCTGGTCTGGCGACAGCAAGCCTGGAATATATCTCAAGGACTGGCTGCTGCTGAATGAAGGCCCGGACTACTGCCAGGCAAACGGCTATGCCAAAAAGTTCGCACAGGAATTCATGCGCGAAAAGTATGGCGTGGAACCCGTGCCCGCGAACGTTACAGATGCCATGGAAAACGCATTCCTGGAAGAGGTGGTACGCTATTACTACCGCACAGCCTCGGAGGCCATACGCCGCCACGACCCAGACCATCTGGTTATCGGCAGCCGCCTGCATGGACTTCCCCGCCAGCTTCCACAGGTTGTGAAAGCCTGTGCCGAATACTGCGACATAGTCTCCATCAACATCTACTCCATGTGGGTGCCGGAAGACAGCTACTTCAAAAGCCAGTACTCCGTGTGGGTGAGCGATTTCGATAAACCTTTCATGGTTTCAGAATTCTACGTGCGCGATGCCGACAGCAAATATGAGGGCCAGCCTTATTCCCGCACTGGCGAGGGTGGCGGCTGGTATGTAAAGGGCCAGGCAGACCGCGGCCGCTTCTACCAGGGCTTCACGCGAAAGCTAGTCTCTTACGATAACTGCGTAGGCTGGCAGTGGTTCCAGATGACCGACGATTACGCAGAGAGCTACAACGGCTGGAACAACAAGGGTATAGTAAGCCCCAAGTATGTGCCCTACACAGACTGCCTCTCCTACATGGCCCAGCTTAACAGAAATATCTATCAGATAATGGATTACTATAAACCAGGCATTACGGAAAACGCATCTACCGATGCGGTTCCTTACGCCAATTGGAAATAATTAACAATTAAATATTTAAA
>JAGAAU010000037.1 GCA_017615135.1 Bacteroidales bacterium
AGGGATGCGGTTCCCTGGAGCAGCTTACGTACACGCTCGGGCTCCTTTACACCAGGAAGCTCCACGAGGATGCGGCCGGTGTTGCCGATTTTCTGGATGGAGGGCTGGGTAACGCCGAAACGGTCAATACGGTTACGCAGAACGTTGAAGGAGTTGGAAATTGCGCTCTCTGCCTCAACCTTAACCACGGAGAGAACTTCATCGTCTGTGGATTCGGGTTTAATCTTGTCGCGCATTTCGTAGGTTCCGAACACCTGGGCGAGGCGCTTTCCGCCGCTGACCTCTCTGTAAGCCTCGGCGAAGAGGGTGATGAGGTCGGACTGGGAGCTCACGCTGCGCTCTTTGGCCAGAGCGAGGGCGCGCTGGAACTCAGGATCTGCGGCGTTGCTGGCAAGGGCCTTCACAAGGTCCTCGAGCTGCACCTGCAGCATAACGTTCATACCGCCCTTGAGGTCGAGGCCGAGGTTGATCTCTTTGGCCTGTATGTCCTTGTAGGTGTAACCGAAATAAACTTTTGCAGTGGAAATGGAGTCTGTGTAACGCATCGTTTCCACTTTCTTCAGAGAGTCGAGCCAGTAAGCCCTGTCGCCCTCGTCTACTGCCTGGAAGGCTGCGGTTTCCATAGCTGCCTGCGCGATGGCCTCGGCGTGCTTTGCCGCCTTTTTCTCCTGCAAACTACCCACGAAGGTGAAGGAGAGCTGCCAGATACATGCAAGGGCAAGCAGAATTGCCACCAGCCTTATAGCATTTTTACTTTGCATAATTGTTATTGATTTTAAATTTTATTGGTCGTAAAAATAGCTTGCAAAGTTAGTAAATTTGTTTGTTCGATACAACTGTGTTGTGTATATTTGCAATATGTATACACTGCTTATTACTCTTCTCATCGTAGCGGGAATCCTGCTTTTGCTCGCCGAATTCCTGCTGGTTCCCGGAGTAGGCGTTCCGGGAGTGCTCGGGCTCTGTTGCCTGATTGCCGCCTGTTTCTTCGGATTCTTCTGGTTCGGGAACACTGTTGGTGCTATTATCACCGCAGCGGTGAGCCTGCTTCTGCTCGGGCTGTTCATCTATGCCCTGCGCTCGAAAACCTGGAAAAAAGTGGCCCTGAACGACGAAATCGTCGCAAAAACCGGAGAACTGCCGCCTTCTGTAGATGCCGGCAGCCGCGGAGTCACCGAGACCAGGCTCGCCCCCATGGGAACCGCCCGCTTCGGAGACAGCTCCACCGAAGTTAAATCCGACAACAATGAAATGATAGAACCCGGAACCCCGGTGGAAGTGGTCCGGATAGAGGATAACAGGATAATCGTTAAAAAATCTGAATAATATGGAACTTGCACTTTGGATTGCCCTTTTTGCTGTTGGGCTCATCGTCGTACTCTGGTTTTTCCCCGTAACCCTGTGGTTCCAGGCCATACTCTCCGGGGTTCACGTATCTCTGATTCACCTGGTTCTGATGCGCTGGCGCGGAGTAAGCCCAAGAATCATAGTGTTTTCCCTTATCACCGGAACCAAAGCAGGGCTGTCCCTGAAGGCCAATGAGCTGGAGGCCCACTATCTGGCGAAAGGTAACGTGAACAAGGTGGTGATGGCGCTGATTTCCGCCAACAAGGCCAACATTCCCCTGGATTTCAAGATGGCTGCCGCAATAGACCTCGCCGGGCGCGACGTGCTTGAAGCCGTGCAGATGTCTGTAAATCCCAAGGTTATCAACACTCCTCCCGTTACCGCGGTAGCGAAAGACGGAATCCAGCTTATAGCCAAGGCCAGGGTGACCGTCCGTGCCAATATCAAGCAGCTTGTGGGCGGCGCGGGAGAAGAAACCGTGCTGGCGCGCGTAGGCGAAGGCATAGTGAGCAGCATCGGTTCTTCCGAGAGCCACAAATCCGTACTGGAGAACCCCGATTCCATTTCCAAGCTCGTTCTTCACAAAGGTCTGGACGCCGGCACCGCCTTTGAGATTCTTTCAATCGACATTGCCGACATAGACGTGGGCAAGAACATCGGCGCCGTACTGCAGATGGATCAGGCCGAGGCCGACAAGAACATCGCGCAGGCCCGCGCAGAAGAGCGTCGCGCAATGGCCGTAGCCCTCGAGCAGGAGCAGAAAGCCGCCGCCCAGGAAGCCCGCGCCAAAGTTATCGAAGCCGAGGCTCAGGTGCCTCTGGCAATGGCCGAAGCCTTCCGCAACGGAAATCTCGGTATCATGGACTACTACCGGATGAAGAACATCCAGGCCGACACCGAGATGCGCGAGGGTATTGCCCGTCAGCAGTAACGACGGGAATCTTTCAGCAGGCCTTCGAGGGCTGCATTGAAGCCGGACATCGACTTCAGTTCCTCCAGGGTGAGGTGCATACGGTAACGCCAATGGTGGTGCGGATCGGCCGGCTGGTTGATCCGCTCCTCTTTATAATCCCTGCGGCGATGTTCTCCGTCTATTGAAAGCCAGTCCTGCAGAGGGAGGATGGCAAGCATTGACGAGCTGTCCAGAACTCCCTGGATTCTGTTCCGGCATTCCCAGGCAGGCAGGTCGGATTCCCCGTTCTGCATCCGCAGCGTATCCATATCGTGGCTCGAAGTGGTGCATACGCTGAGTTGCGGCCAGGGGCGTCCCTTATCCATCATAGGCATCTCCAACGACAGTATTCCCAGTTTCTGCATCACTCCGGGCACGCAGGCGGGAATCATTCCAAGGTCTTCCCCGCAGGCCAGCATTCCGCTCGAACGCAGCAGTTCCGGCAGTTTCAACATTGCGTTGCGCTCCCAGAATTGGTCGTGCCGATGGAAGAAGAA
>JAGAAU010000038.1 GCA_017615135.1 Bacteroidales bacterium
ACCGCAGCATTTGGCCGGCTGTGGGTACCGGTAGAGCTGGCCGGAAGCTTCGGCTGGAAGAGTGACAACAGCCGCACCAAGCTGCGCAGCGAAGGCATCAAGGCAAACATCGCCTACATCCCCCTGTATCTGAAAGGACGCTTTGCAAGCGGTGGCGACTCCCCTGCCGAGATAGACGCACAGGCAGAAATCAACGGTTGGAGCCTCGATACCCTGCTTCGCAATTACGGCACCGCGCTTACGAAAATGGCACCGGATTTCTCTACCGACGCCACCGTAAACCTGAAAGCCAGCGCAAAGGGCATCATTTCCGAGGATGAACTGCCGCAGGTGGAGGCTTCGCTGCAAATACCTCCGGCAGCCCTCGCCTATCTTCCGCTGAATATCAGGTCCAGAATTGATTTGAACGCCAGCGCCAGCCTGACACCCGACAAATACGCCACGATAAACCTTTCAGGCCTGAATCTGAAAGCGGAGGGTCTGAACTTGAAAGCCTCCGGAAACATAGACGACCTGCTCGGCACCGACCCCCGCCTGAAACTGAACAGCAACGGCACCGCTGACCTTGCCAGGCTGATAAGCTACGCCCCTTCCAAACTGGGCCTGAAAATGGACGGTCTTGTGAACCTGAAACTTAACGCCAATACCAGCCGAAGCCAGATAGAATCCCTGTCCTTCCCGGAAGCAGCAGTAAAAGCCACGCTGGAAGCGGACAAAATCCGCATGAAGATACCCTCCGACACTATTATCGCGGTACTCGCAGCCCCTAAACTGGCAGTAGTTTCTACGTCCGGAGACGGGCTGGCATCCGCCGTAAGTGCAGACAGCATATTCTTCAAGAAAGGCATGGGGCTTACCGCCAGGGTACGTTCAATGAGCAACCGCGCCGCAGCAAGGAAAATAAAGCTCGAGAACGGCCGGACCCTCACCCGCCTGGACTTCAAGACTGAAGACGGCATGGCGATGGTTCGCACCGGCACTACCCGCGCCGGAATCAGGGACATCCGCGTCACACTTACCGCCATGCAGAAAGAGAGGGTTCGCCCCAGAATTTCGCGCGACTCGCTGTACATCCTGAGACAAAGGGCTGGCGCGAACGAACTTCCGGACTTTCTGCAAGACAAAGATTTACGCGCTGCCGACATACACATATCCCTGGATTCCACCATCACCGCATTCATTAAGGACTGGTCTTTTGCGGGAAACGTTTCGATAAGCCGCGGCTTCGTTGCCACACCGGAATTCCCTCTCCGCACGCGAATGCGTGATTTCGACGCCGGATTCGACGACAAAACTCTCCAGTTGCGCAGTTTCCATCTGTCAAGCGGCACTTCGGATATTTCCGCCGAAGGCACTTTGAAGGGGCTGAGGCGGGCTCTTCTGGGCAGGATGAGCGTTCTGAACCTGGATTTAAACTTAAACTCCGGCTTCATCAACGCAAACGAACTTTTTGCAGCCCTGAATTCGAGAAAGGAAATAACGGCCGATGCATACAGCGACAGCGAGGACGATTCCAGAATAGTCACAGACAGTCTTGCCAACGCTCCGATAGATTCAATACCCAAATGCGTAGTTCCCGCCAATCTGCTGGCTAAAGTGCGAATGCACGCCGATTCCCTGCACTTCGGCATCCTCCGCAGCAGCCCTCTGAACGGGGTTCTGCGTGCGCGTGAGAGAACCCTGCAACTTAAGGACGCAAACCTGAAGACCAACCTTGGCGACGCAGAGCTGAGCGCATTTATCTCCACCCGCACCAAGAAAGACATGTCCGCCGGGCTGGATGTAAATATGCAGGGGATATCTGTAAAGAACGTACTGCAGTTACTGCCCGACTTCGACAGCATGATTCCCGCCCTCAAAACCTTCGACGGCAAGGTAAACTGTTCTCTCTCGGCCACCTCCATGCTGGACAAGGATATGAATCTGGACCTCCCAAGCCTCAAGGGCGTGGCCAAACTGAACGGACAGCAGATGCACATCTCCGATGCCGGAAGCCTGCGAACCGTTACCAGTCTGCTGCTGTTCAAAAACAAGAACATAGGCCCGATTGGAGACATTTCAGCAAACGTTGCCGTTCACGACAACACTTTGGAAGTCTTCCCCTTCGAGTTCGATGTAGACCGTTACAAGCTGGCGATGGACGGGGTGATGGGTATTACCGGAGGCCAGGATTATTATCTCTCAATACTGAAGTCTCCGCTGGGCATCTGTTTTGGAGTACATCTATGGCAGGACGACAGAGGCAAGTCCTGTTACGAGCTTTGCAAGGCCCGCAAACTCGAAAGCGGGATTCCGGTATATACCAAAGAGCTGGATTCGCTAAAAATCAATATCGCCCATGTGGTGCGGAACATCTTCCTGAATACCGTAAAGATAGCATCCGTACACAACGCTCCTGTACCTTCGGCCCAGACGGGAAGGGAAATCAGCGGTCAGGAATACGACAATCTGCAACAGTTCATCCTGGACACCAAAACCCAGGAAGAGCAGGATGAATTTTTCGACGAATTCGATACCTGGCTGGATAAGGAAATCTATAACGGTGCCATATCTGCGGTGAATAATGTCAATAATGGCCAGCCGGACAAAAAGAAACAAAAACAAAAGGATAAAAAATGAAAGCAGGACTGATAGTGGCTATGGAAAAAGAATACCAGGCACTGAAACGTGCGGGTATAGAGTCTGTTCAAAGTGGAATGGGCAAGACTGCAGCGGCCATGACAGCCACGGAATTGATACTCCGTTCACACCCGGACTGCATAATTAATTCCGGATGCGCCGGCGGGCTTGCAGACAGCCTGAATGTGCTGGATGTTGTGGTAGGTACCCAGACTGCCTATCATGATGTATGGTGCGGATACGGCAACCAACCCGGACAGGTTCAGGGACAGCCTTCCCGCTTTTTTGCCGATCCTACCCTTCTGGCAGCCGCTCAGGCTATCCAGTGCGAACGTCCGCGCCATTTCGGGCTCATCTGCAGCGGAGACCAGTTCATCACCTCCCCGCAGGAAGAGGAAGCGATTCTCTCGGTTCACCCGGACGCCCTGGCCTGCGACATGGAATCTGCCGCCATCGCCCAGGTTTGTTTCCATTACGTGGTTCCTTTTTTAAGTTTCAGAATTATCAGCGACGTAAGACACAGCAGCTCACAGTCGCGGCAGGCCACGTACGAGTCCTTCTGGGAATCCGTCTCCGAGTCCTCCTTCTCCGTCCTCAGCGCCCTCCTGGAG
>JAGAAU010000039.1 GCA_017615135.1 Bacteroidales bacterium
AACGGCCGTCCTCTCCGCTATCTGAACGAGCTGGAATGGATAGACGGCAGAATCTGGGCCAATATCTATACCACAGATTATATCGCGATAATCAATCCGAAAAGTGGTGTGGTGGAGGGTTTGATCGATTGCCGTGGTCTGCTGAAAAATAGTCTGCGTACACCCGATACGGATGTCCTGAACGGCATTGCCTGGGATGGTTCTTCCGTCTGGCTCACCGGCAAAAACTGGCCCCGCATTTTCAAGGTTTCAATCGAAAAATCCGCGGGCACAGACTAAGTTGTTGACAGGGCGCGCCAGAGCTTGTGGACCGGAAGGCCCATGACATTGTAGAAGGAGCCTTCAATGCGCTCTATGCCAACGTAACCTATCCATTCTTGAACCCCGTATGCACCGGCCTTGTCGTAAGGCTGGTATTTATCTGTGTAATAGTCTATTTCGTCATCGGTGAGAGCGCAGAAAGTAACCTCGCTGCGGTCTGTGAAACTTATCTGCTCCTCAAGGGAGGTAATGCACACGGCAGTAATTACCATATGGGTTTTGCCGGAAAGCATGCGCAGCATGGCGGCTGCAGATTCCTTGTTGGGCGCGGGCTTGCCGAGAGCCTTGCCGTTGCATATAACTATGGTGTCTGCAGTAATAAGCAGTTCTCCCTCTTCCAGTGGCCTGTGGAAACCGCCGGCTTTCCCCAGAGCCATATGCATGGGAATATCCTCCGGAGCCATTCCCGGCGGCACGACTTCTTCAAAACTGGTTTTGGTGTCAACCGTAAATTCCAGATCAAGCCCGGAGAGGAGTTCGCGCCTTCTGGGAGAATTGCTGCAGAGGGTGAGTTTCTTAAAAGACTTTTGCATAATCGAATTCCCAGGTGCCCTGGCGGCGCATCAGCGCCTCGATTTCGGTTCTTACACAGAGTTTGCCTCCGCCGAATTCAGATACTTTGTCGGCAGCCTGTTTGGCCTCGAAGGCAGCGTCTGCCGGGGCGATTCCATAACCGCAGGCTTCCAGTACCGGCACGTCCGGCAAATCGTCGCCAATGTACATCACTTCCTCGGGTTTCAGAGCATTCTGTGCGCAGAACTTCCTGAATGCGGCCATCTTGCCGCGGGTTCCGAGCATCAGGTTCTCTTCGCTGATTCCGAGGGAGAGCATGCGCTTGTGGAGGGCGACAGTGTCGCCGCCGGAGATTATCCCCACAACGTAGCCTTTCATCACCGCAACCCTTACTGCGAGTGAATCCTTGGCATCAACGATACGCAGAAGGTCTCCGTCTGCAAGGGGGATGAGCCTGCCGTCTGTGAGTACGCCGTCTATGTCGAGCACGATGGCCCGGATGGCATCAGGATTTTGTGCCATTGGGATTCAGGTCGGCAAGGTTGAAAGTGGCCCTGGGAGCATCTGTGCGTATGCCTCCGAACTGCGACTCATACTTCTGAATATTGTCTGTGAGTGCGTTCAGCAGCCTTTTTGCGTGCTCGGGAGTCATGAGTATGCGGTTGCCGACTTCAGGCTTGGCCAGCCCGGGAAGGGCGGTGGCGAAGTCTATGATGAATTCGCTCTGCGAATGGCTTATGATTGCGAGATTGGAATAGCTGCCCTTGGCAACCTCCGGTTTAATCTCTATGTTGATTTGCTGTTTGTTGTTTTCCATACCTGCGAAGATAAAGAATTAATTTAAAAATTATGTATATTTGCGAGATAAAAATGGCGAATTTTAGTTAGAGTATGATACTTCCTCCCAAGTACAATCCCTCCGAGGTAGAGGACAAATGGTATGCCTATTGGCTTCGTAACAGGTGCTTCCATTCAGAGCCCGACAACCGCGAACCATACACTATAGTGATTCCGCCGCCCAATGTGACCGGCATCCTGCATATGGGGCATGTGCTGAACAATACCTTGAACGACGTACTGATCCGAAAGGCCCGTATGGACGGCAAGAATGCCTGCTGGGTGCCCGGAACGGACCATGCCAGCATCGCTACCGAAAATAAGGTGGTGGCCCGTCTGCGCGAGCAGGGCATCAGCAAGGAGGAAATCGGCCGTGAAGAGTTCCTTAAGCATGCCTGGAAGTGGAAGGAAGAATACGGTGGGATAATCCTGAATCAGCTGAAGAAACTGGGAGCCTCCTGCGACTGGGACCGTACCCGTTTTACCATGGATCCAGACCTTTCAGACGCGGTTATCCGCACCTTCGTGCATTTCTACAAGAAGGGAATGATTTACAAAGGGGTGAGGATGGTCAACTGGGACCCCGAGGCCCACACCGCAGTTTCCGACGAGGAAGTCGTACACAAAGTTACCAAGAGCCACTTCTACCATCTTAAATATTTCTATGCAGACGGAAGCGGCGACTATCTGACCATCGCAACCACCCGCCCGGAGACCATCATGGCCGATGCCGCAATTTGCGTGAACCCCGCCGACGGGCGCTATACCTCGATTCTCGGCAAGAAGGTTCTGATTCCTCTCATTAACAAGGAAATCCCCGTCATTGCAGACGATTACGTAGAGATGGACTTCGGTACCGGTTGCCTGAAGGTCACTCCCGCCCACGATATCAACGACTACGAAATAGGTCTGAGGCACAACCTGCCCGTATTGGACATTATAGACGACAGCGGCCGCCTGAACGAGAAAGCCCAGATACTTGTGGGCGAAGACCGTTTCGTGGCCCGTAAGAAGATTGTGGCCATGCTTGAAGAGGCCGGAAATCTGCTTAAAGTTGAAGAGTACACCTCGCCTGTGGGCTATTCCGAAAGGACCGAGGCTGTTATCGAGCCAAAACTTTCCTCTCAGTGGTTCCTGAAGATGTCTGAACTGGCCGAGGGAGCCCTGGAAAGCGTTGAAAGCGGCAAAGTGCGTCTGATTCCGGACAAATACCGCAATACCTACCGGCACTGGATGGAAAACGTGCGCGACTGGTGCATCTCCCGCCAGCTCTGGTGGGGCCAGCGCATCCCGGCGTGGTATCTCCCGGACGGCAGCGTGGTGGTTGAAGAGAATGCCGAAAAGGCCCTCGAGGCGGCCCGCAAGCTGAATCCGGATATTAAGATGGAAGATCTCCGTCAGGACGAGGATGTTCTGGATACCTGGTTCTCCAGCTGGCTCTGGCCTATCAGCGTTTTCGATCCTTCCGTAATCGGCAACGACGGCGCCGCTCCCAACCGCGACCTTTCATATTACTATCCCACCAGCGACCTGGTTACCGGCCCGGAT
>JAGAAU010000040.1 GCA_017615135.1 Bacteroidales bacterium
AAAGAGATTGACGGGAGAATGCCCGGGCCAAGACTTCCTGAGCGTGGTGTCGTTCACTGAATGGTAGTCATACTCCACCCCGCCTGTGCGCAGTTTGCCTGAGAAAGTCTTCACCCCGCAAGTCGCTGTGCCGTCGGCAAAGACTGCAAAGCCCCAGCGGTGATTCTGCAGTCTGGAAACTACCGCAGGATTGTTTATGTACAGAGGCACCCCTTCCTGAACGTGGAAGCCACGGAGTATGCCGGCCTCGGAATCGAAGTATCCCATATTGGCTCCTGCGAGTATCTTCTCCCCTGCCGAGCGCTTGCGGGAACAGAGCCTGGAAAGGGTTTCACGGTAATAGAAACCCGCATTGAGATGCTCGTTGTCCCGGCCGTTCGGATTAGGGATGATGTCGTCTGCCAGGGCGGCAACGATTTCCAGGGAAGGATTTGAAAGGTCCATCTCCAGCACATGCATGTGCCGGGGAACATTGTCGAAGGTGTAGTGGGTATACTTCACGCCGGCACCCAGATTCAACGAAGACTGCTTTGTCCAGTCGTAATATGAATCCAGGGTCATATCGACCTCATTGGATTCCGGATCGAAATAAGTCTCGTATTCCTGCCGCACCGCGTTATAATAATTGTCGGCAGGAGCGGCGGCCGGATTGGAGAGGAACTCGTCGTAATCCCCCACATGACCGTAACCGCTGTTATTTACGAAGTAAGTTTTCTTCCTGTTGTAGGAACAGCCCCAGGCGGGACCGTACTGGCTGCCGTCCAGTTTGCCCAGAACGGCGCCATTGTTGACACAGTTCTTTACCTGACCGGAGTTGTAGCCCACGAGGCCGGCCTGCTGGCAAACCAGAGGAACGAGGATATTGCCGTTATTCACACAGGCACTGGCAGAGGACTCGCCGCCGATGAAGGATTCTCCGGAGGAATATCCGGCAAGGCCGCCGATGATGAGGGCATTCCCATAGGCCTGGCTGCCGCTTACCTGTAATGTGGCGTTATTGGTAACGTTCTCCATGGTAACGGCATAAGCGTAGCCCACTATAGCGCCTGCACGCAGTTTGGCGGCGTTGCCGTTGAAGGTAATGCTGCTGCCGGGATTGCCGAATACCAGATTGCAGATCTTCGCATCGCTGGCATAGCCTATGAGTCCGGCATGTTTATAGTTCACGGCATCTACAGTCCAGTTGAAATTGCGTATGCAGTGCCCCATTCCGTCAAGAGTGTAGGAAAAAGGATGGGATTCCGTTCCGATTGGCACCCAATCCTTTATGGACGAGGCATTTATATCACAGAGAATCTGGATTTTGCCTCCAGACATGAAGGGGCTCACATCTCCTCCGGAATTCACGGTCTGGGCAAGGGCCTGAAGGTCTTCCGCCGAAGAGATGCCCTTCCATTCCGGAGCATCGCCGTAAACTATGTTGTCGGCAGTCACATTCACCGCAGCGGCGTTGTGATAGCCCACATAGTTGAAGTAATTGCCGGAATTCAGCCCAACCATCTGATAGCTGCCGCCGTTATAGGTACCCACATCTCCGCCGCCGATGCACCCGGAGAAAGTGGCGGCGAAATTGCACTGCTGGAAGATAGTGCCGCGGTAAGTGGTTTCATCGGTAATGATGCGGCCATAGTTCGCAACGCCCACAAAACTGCAGCTGGCGTTGTTTATCAGGCTCACGATTCCGCCTGTGCGGGCTTTTGTGGAGCAGATTGCATCCGCATAATTGGTGCAGTTGCGAATGCTGGAACCTAATCCGGTAATGCATGTAATGTTGGCAATACGACCGCCGCCGGAGGTGGGGAAAGAATTATAGTTGTTGCCGTGGTTGTCGCACCATTCTATAATGGTGTACCGGTTGGAGGCTGACACTATTCCGGACGAACGCGCAGCATTGGAATTCAGCTCACCGTAGTTAACGCAATGCGATACATTCACACAGGTCTTGGAGGCCGCATCGTTGGTGCCGAAACCAAGGATACCGGAAATCATCACGCCGGTGGCTCCATTCTTAATGTTCTGGCCGCAATTTGCAGAAACGTCCCCCCGGTTTTCTATGAATTCTATTACGGACTCGCCGGCATCGGCAAAAGCAAAGCCGACTATGGACATAGTCTGCCGCACATCGTCTTCCGCCTTGTTGTCCAGCTCCATGGGAGCGTAGTTGGTAATGTTACGGACAGCAGCTTCGTTTACGAGGCCCGCCACTATACCGGCGTCGCTACGCACCTGAGGAGAGAACTTGAAGGAGCAGCTGCCGTCTATAACCAGATTTTCCACGACGGCCCCCGGTGCAAGACAGCCGAAAATTCCGCAGGCCACGGAACCGTTGCTGCTCTTGGTAGCGCTTGCGTCGGACGCAGAATAGCTGAAGTTGAAATTCTTGATGGAGTGTCCCCTGCCGTTGAATTTACCCTCGAAGGGATGGCCCGAGGCTACGCTGAGTTTGTTCGACGCCCAGACAACCACTGCCAGGCCGGCGGGAGTCCATGAATCTACTCCTGTAAAATCGATGTCCGACAGAAGATTCACAACGCCGTTTGAATCTTCCCACTGGGCCGTAGAAGCTCCGGAATTCACCGCAGAGGCAAAATCTGCGAAGTCTGCAGCAGAGGCAATTCCGTTAACACTCCAATGCACTTCAGGCATCGCACGGAGCTGACCGGCAGCGAGTGTACGGGGGCCTGTCTGCCTGCTGAGCACATTGCCTTCAGAGTCTGTAAAATCTACCTTGAAGCCACTCTGATAGGTCCCGGGCGGCACCGGAACATAAATCTCTGCGGGAGTATCACCAAGGGCGATATCGCAGTTGAGCGTTAATACGCTGCCGGCATTCTCACCGGACAGCGGAGTAAGTTCTCCGGTGGCATAGTTGATTGAGAAGTCCCCGGAGAGCTGCTCGCCCCCAAGGGCAG
>JAGAAU010000041.1 GCA_017615135.1 Bacteroidales bacterium
AAAAGTTCATGTTAAACCTCATCCTGGACCTGTGCAGGAAGCATTTCGAGTTCGAAGACTACGAGAAGTGCCGCGATTTCTTCAAAAACGTAATCAACCTGCTCAGGCAGATGAACTACACCCAGTGGCAGAGCGCAGAATTCGTGAATTACCAGAACAAACTCAGCAAATTCCTTTCAGAAAATGGGAAATAAAGCATACCAGCGCACATATACCAAGCTACAGGCCATTACCAAGGCCACGGTTAGCCTGGAGGCCGAGAACGTTACAAACGAAGAACTGGCCACGGTAGACGGCAGGCTCGCCCAGGTTGTGAAGACCAAGGGTAAAAACGTTACCCTGCAGGTGTTCTCCGGCACAGAGGGCATAGCCACCAATGCTGAAGTATCGTTCCACGGAGCGCCTCCCACCCTGAAGGTGAGCGACGAGCTGGCCGGAAGGTTCTTCAACGCATACGGCAAACCAATAGACGGGGGCCCGGACATAGAGGGCGAGGAGCGCCAGACCGGCGGCCCTTCCGTAAACCCGTACAAGAGACGCCAGCCCTCGGAGCTGATTCCCACCGGAATTGCCGGAATAGACCTCAACAACACCCTGGTTTCGGGGCAGAAGATACCTTTCTTTGCAGATCCGGACCAGCCGTACAATAAGGTTATGGCCGATGTGGCCCTGCGCGCAGACGTAGATAAAATCATCCTCGGCGGCATGGGGCTCACGAACGACGACTATCTGTTCTTCCGTCATGAATTCGAGGCTGCAGGCGCTCTGGATCGCATTGTCTGCTTCATCAACACTACTGAGGAACCGCCTGTAGAGCGGCTGCTCGTTCCGGATATGGCACTTACCGCCGCAGAGTATTTTGCAGTGGACAGAAATGAGAAGGTGCTCGTCCTGCTGACCGACATGACGCTTTACGCCGACGCCCTTTCCATCGTGAGCAACCGTATGGACCAGATTCCTTCCAAGGACTCGATGCCCGGCTCGCTCTACTCAGACCTGGCTAAAATTTACGAAAAGGCCGTGCAGCTCCCGGACGGAGGCTCCATCACCATCATTGCGGTTACTACCCTGAACGACGGAGACATTACCCACGCAATCCCGGACAATACCGGATACATTACCGAAGGGCAGCTGTTCCTTCGCGCAGACGCCGATTCCGGCTGCGTAATAGTGGACCCGTTCCGTTCCCTCAGCCGTCTGAAACAGCTGGTTCAGGGCAAAAAGACACGCGAAGACCATTCCCAGGTTATGAACGCGGGCGTGCGACTCTTCGCAGACGCCCAGAACGCCAAGACCAAGCTGGAGAATGGCTTCGACCTTTCCGACTACGACCTGCGCTGCCTGGACTATGCAAAAGATTATGCCACAAGGTTGCTGTCGATAGACGTTAACATTAAGATAGACGAGATGCTGGACACCGCATGGGAACTGTTCGCACGCTACTTCTCCCCCGCGGAGACCGGTATCAAACAGAATCTGATAGATCGCTACTGGCCTGAATGCCGATAAAATTTCAATATAACAAAACCTCGCTGACGAACCTTGGCAAGCAGCTCAAGGTGCGCCAGAAGGCCCTTCCTACCCTGAAAAACAAGGAATCGGCCCTGAGGGCGAGCGTACTTCTGGCCAAGAACGAGTCTGAGAGGTATGCCCGTATGCTGGAAGAGGCCCTGCAGGAATACGACTATCTGGCCGCACTCTGGAACGAATTCGAGCCGGGGCTGGTCAGGATTGAAGATATAGAACTTCGGACAGTCAAGGTGGCAGGTGTAAAGACTCCCTATCTTGGAGAAATAAAGTACGCTCTCAGCCCCTTCAACGCCTTTATGAAACCGGCCTGGTACGCAGACGGAGTGGAAATACTCCAGAAACTGGTCCGCCTGGGGCTGCAATCCGAGATTTACGAGGAAAAACGCAGGATACTGGAATACAACCGCAAGAAGACCACCCAGAAGGTGAATCTCTACGAGAAGGTTCAGATTCCGGGCTATCAGGAAGCGATGCTTAAAATCAAACGCTATATGGAAGACGAAGAGAACCTTAGCAAGGCTTCGTCCAAGATAGTGAAAACCAGGCACGCAGCCGCTGAAGAAGAGGAGGAGGCGCTATGATAAGCAAAATGAGCAAATACGCCTTCGTGATGCTCAAAGGCGACAGAGAGGCCTTCATCGAGAAGCTGGCTGCGCTCGGAGTAATGGACATCAGGCGTTCTTCCAAGCCGATAGACGACAGGTCTGCAGCGCTCCTCGACGGCATACGCAGCATCCGCGAAGAAATAGCCACCATTGAAAAGGGCTCAGACGCACATCTCTCGGCCTTAAAAGCCGAAGCGAAGGAACTTGCACGCACCATGGACTCCGTAGCCGTCTGGGGCGAATACGACCGCGAGAAGCTCGCTTCCACCGGCCTGAAGATAAGGTTCTATGTCCTTAAAGAGAGCAAATTCAACCCTGCCTGGGCCGAGGAATATGCCATTCAGGAGGTTGCACGCAAAGACGGGCAGGTGTACTTCGTAAGCATCGGAGAAGACCTGTTCCCCGTAAAGAGCCTGCCTGCACCGGAATGCTCCATCGCCGAGGCCAGAGCCGCCTATGAGCAGAAAAAAGCTGAAGCGGAGGCTTATGCCGATACTCTTGCCGCGCGCCGGGAAGAACTGCCTGAACTGCAGCACAAGCAGGAGCAGCTTGAATCCGAACTGAGGCTCTATCTTGCCGCCTGCACCGGCAATGAGGCGGCAGACGACTCCCTGGTGATTTTCGAAGGCTTCGCCCCATCCGAGGAAGACAAACGACTGGAAGCTGAATTCGACTCCTTGCCCTGCGTATGGATGCGGGAAGATGCGCGCGAAGAGGACAATCCCCCCATCAAACTGCGCAACAACCGCTTCACCCGTCTCTTCGAGGGCCTTACAGGAATGTACGGCATGCCGGTATACGGCGAGTTCGACCCCACCCCCGTCCTGGCTCCGTTCTTCCTGCTGTTCTTCGCCCTCTGCATGGGCGATGCAGGATATGGTATCGTACTGATACTCTTTGGGATAGCAATAAACAAAAAGTGGATAAGCATCTCTATGTTCAACAATATAGGGACGCTTATCTCCGTGCTTGGAGTCGCTACCTTCATAGTGGGGCTCATACTGGGCTGCGCATTCGGGGTAAACCTCTACGAACTGGATTTCATCCCGGATTCCGTAAAGGCGCTTATGCTCCCCAACGACAAGCAGATAGCCGGATATTCCGTGCAGATGGTACTGGCCCTGGGGATTGGCGTGCTGCACATCTGCCTGGCCATGATTATTAAGGCCACCCTGTACACCAGACGCTTCGGCTTCAAGTCTGCCATAAGCAGCTGGGGCTGGGTAATTCTGGTAGTTGGAGGGCTTCTTACGGCCGCTGCCGCCATGTTCCTGAATCTTCCGGAAAATACGGTAAAGATTGCGGTAATTGCCATAGGCGCCGTTTCCGCACTGGCCATCTTCATCTTCAATAAGCCCGGGCGCAATCCGCTCATCAACATCGGCGCGGGCCTGTGGGACAGCTATCAGATGGCTACCGGCCTGCTTGGAGACGTGCTCAGTTATATCCGTCTGTATGCCCTCGGGCTTGCCGGCGGAATGCTCGGCGGAGCCTTCAACAAGCTCGGTCTGATGATACTCGGAGACTCCCCCACCTGGCACTGGTTCTTCTTTGTGCTGGTACTTTTGCTAGGGCACGTGCTCAATCTGCTTATGTCCTGCCTCGGCGCCTTCGTGCACCCGCTCAGGCTTACGTTTGTGGAATATTTCAAGAATGC